>CALWMT010000021.1 GCA_944382045.1 uncultured Enterocloster sp.
AATGGAAGCAAGGAGGCTCGAACTCCTGACCTTTCGCGTGTGAGGCGAACGCTCATCCCGGCTGAGCTATGCTTCCAATTGTTACCAACGAGTATTATTTTATCACAACTTTTCAATATGTCAAGCAGTAATCAAAAAAACTTTTCCGCATATCTTATAATATGGTAACAGTTCAGACGGCGGGCAGGAAGGGGCAAAATCGGGCGTCAAGCTTGCTTGTAAGTAAGATTTTGCCCCTTCCTGCACATCGGACTAGGTGCCCTCCGGGGTATGGACATCCGATGCTTCTTGTCCGGCCATAGGCCGGGCAAGAAGATAGCCGCCGTCTGCACGGTTACATATTATGTAACCGTGCTTATACATCGGGCAGAGAGGGGTGGCTGTGATATGCGGCGGTTGTGCGGGCTGATGCTGTTCTGCTTCGGATTGGGGATGGCAGTGCTTCTTTTCATACCAGAGACCATTTTCACCTTTCTATTTATAATTGGGTGCCTGGTTCTGGGATATAATTTGTTCTGCTGCTGATGCGTGCGCTAAGCGCTTATAGCAATAAAAAAACTCCGGCATCTCTCGCGAGACCGGAGTCTTTCATGTGTCCAAATTCGATTAGGCTCTCTCTACAAGGCCAGAACGTAAGCAGGAAGTACATACATACATCTTGCGGCTTCCGCCGTTTACCTTAACACGAACGGACTTTACGTTGGGTTTCCATATCTTGTTGGATCTTCTATGGGAGTGGCTCACCTTAATTCCGAAATGAGCGCCCTTTTCACAGATTGCACACTTTGCCATCACTGCACCTCCTTACCACTTACTTGGATTTCAGTGAGAGAAATCCACAACAAATGTATGATACCAGAAACCATTAAATTTTGCAAGCGAAAAAATAAAAATTTATTTCTTTTTTTCAGAAAATAGTGTATACTAAGTTCGAATAGGAGAAGAGGGGAGGCTGATGTATGAAGGGACGGATCAGCAATAAGATGGGTGAGATACAGATAAGCCCAGATGTGATTGCGCTGTACGCGGGAACGATTGCGGTAGAGTGCTTTGGCATTGTGGGCATGGCGGCTGTCAGCATGAAGGACGGCCTTGTGAAGCTCTTGAAGAAGGAAAGTCTGACCCACGGTATCAACCTGGAGATAAAGGACAATCGAATTTCTCTGGATTTTCACGTGATCGTTGCCTACGGAGTCAGTATATCGGCTGTCGCGGACAACCTGATTGAGAGCGTAAAATACAGAGTGGAAGATTTTACCGGCATGGAGGTGGAGAAAATCAACATCTTCGTGGAGGGTGTAAGAGTGATTGACTAGGAGGAAGCAGCTCGTGGGCTTATGTACAATTGATGCCGGGAAGGTAAAGGACGCATTCCTGGCCGGAGCAAAGGAATTAGAGGAAAAGAAGGAATGGATTAATGAATTAAACGTCTTTCCCGTGCCTGACGGGGATACGGGAACGAATATGACACTTACGATTATGGCTGCTGCAAAGGAGGTGGCAGCTCTTGCAGATCCCGCTATGAAGGAGCTGGCCAAGGCGATCTCCTCCGGCTCTCTTCGGGGAGCCAGGGGCAATTCCGGCGTGATACTCTCACAGCTTTTTCGAGGATTTACCAAGGAGATCCAGGATGTAGAGCTTATCGATGCCGAGGTCCTTGCCCGGGCCATGGCGCGGGGGACAGAGACAGCCTATAAGGCGGTGATGAAGCCCAAGGAGGGAACCATTCTCACCGTTGCCAAGGGCATGTCAGATAAGGCACAGGAGCTGGCTCCTGAGGCCGACGATATGGAGGCATTTGTCCAGGCAGTCATTGAGGAGGGGGACCGGGTGCTCAGCCAGACACCGGAGATGCTTCCCGTGCTCAAGCAGGCGGGCGTGGTGGACTCCGGCGGGCAGGGCCTCATGCAGGTTGTAAAGGGCATCTATAAGGGGCTTATGGGCCAGGCAGGCAGCCTCTATCTGGACCAGGAGGCGGGGAGCTTTCTGGGAAATGCGGCAGGCAGGCAGGCGGGCGCTCCGGCACAGGGGACTGCGCCGGGAATCGGGGCCGCCTCCCAGGAAATTGAGACGGCCGATATTCGCTATGGCTACTGCACGGAATTCATCATCAATCTGGAAAAGGAATACGGGGATAAGGACGAGCAGGAGCTCAAGGCATATCTGGCATCCATCGGTGACTCCCTGGTGGTTGTGTCTGACGATGAGCTGGTGAAGGTGCATGTGCACACCAATCATCCTGGACTTGCCTTTGAAAAAGCGCTCACCTACGGCTCCCTCTCCCGGATGAAGATCGATAATATGCGCGAGGAGCACCGGGAGCGGGTGATCATGGATGCGGAGCGGCTTGCCAGGGAGCAGAGTGAGGCGCAAGAGGAGGAGAGAAAGCCCTTCAGCTTTATAAGCGTGGCGCCGGGAGATGGACTCCGTGAGGTCTTTGAGGGGATTGGCGCCGACTGGGTGATCGAGGGCGGCCAGACCATGAACCCGAGCACAGAGGATATGCTGAATGCCATCCGTCAGGTAAAGGGCGAGACTATTTACATCCTTCCCAACAATAAGAATATTATCCTGGCGGCCCGGCAGGCTGCGGAGCTGACCAAGGACCGCAGGGTGCTGGTGGTTCCGTCTGCTACAATTCCCCAGGGAATCACAGCTCTGGTAAACTTCATGCCGGACCTTCCGCCGGAGGAGAATATGAAAAATATGGAGCAGGAGATGGCACAGGTGCACACAGCGCAGATTACCTATGCGGTGCGGCCCGCTGTAGTGGACGGCGTGGAGATACACGAGGGAGATATCATGGCCCTGGGTGACAAAGGCCTCCTGGCTGTGGGAAGCTCCGCCTTTGAGACGGGAATTGCGGCGATACGGGCTATGCTTGCGGGAGATGCAGAGCTCCTCACCATATACTATGGCTCCGAGGTGCCGGAGGAGGAGGCGCTTCGGCTGAAAGAGGCGGGGGAGGAGCTGTTCCCGGAAAAGGAGTTTGAAATCCAGTATGGCGGCCAGCCAATTTACTATTATATTATCTCAGCAGAATAATCTGCGTGACAATACAGAATTTTTCGTATATAATGAATGAAAAAATAAAAAGGAGATGTTGGTATGAATTTTGACAATAATGTGCAGCCCTATTTTGAAGCCCAGGCTTCGCGGGAATCCATGGGACGCTACACAGCCAAAACCTTCGGCTGGATGTTTGCCGGGCTTATGGTTACCTTCCTTGTAGCGGTAGGCGGTGTGCTGACTGGGGCCATTGCCTATGTATATTCGATTCCCTATTGGTATTACCTGCTTCTGGCGGCTGAGGTCGGAACTGTAATTTTCCTGTCCGCCCGCGTGGAGAAGATGTCTGTGGGCATGGCTCGCGGCATGTTCTTTCTGTACGCGGCCTTAAACGGCATCGTGTTCTCCGCCTACCTGCTGATATTTAACCTGGCAGTTTTGTGGATGGTGTTCTGCATCACCTCCCTGTTCTTCGGCATTATGGCGCTGATCGGCTGGTTTGGGAATATCAATTTTGCCAGCCTGCGTCCTCTGATGATGGGCGGCCTGGTATTTCTGCTTGCCTACTGGGTTCTGGCCATATTCATCGACCTGAGCGCGTTCCAGACATTGATCTGCGGTGCCGGAATCTTTATCTTCCTTCTGTTCACCGCCTATGACACCAAGAAGATTCAGGCGTACTATGCATATTATGGAACGATGCCTGAGATGGCGGCAAAGGCCTCTATCTTCGCGGCCCTGCAGCTGTATCTTGATTTTATCAATCTGTTCGTATATTTAGTGCAGATTCTTGGACGGAGAAAATAAGGAGGTACGCACTATGCTGATAGGTGCACTGGAGGCTGGCGGTACAAAGATGGTTTGCGCGGTGGGGCGTGAGGACGGGACGATCCTTGAGCAGATGTCCATTCCCACCACCACGCCGGAGGAAACTCTGCCAAAGATTGTTTCCTATTTTAAAGATAAGGAGATCCAGGCCTTGGGAGTGGCTGCCTTCGGCCCGGTGGACCTGGATCCCAGCTCGGATACCTATGGATATATTCTGAACACTCCTAAGCTGGCCTGGCGGAACAAGGACCTTCTGGGCGGCCTTAAGGAGCTTGGCGTTCCCATGGGCCTTGATACGGATGTGAACGGCTCCTGCCTCGGTGAGATGACCTACGGCTGTGCCAAGGGACTGGACAGCGTGATCTACCTTACCATCGGCACGGGCATCGGTGTGGGAGTGGGGATCAACGGAAGGCCCCTCCACGGCATGCTCCATCCGGAGGGCGGCCACATTCTGCTGAATATTCACAGGGATGACCCCAAGGGATGCATCTGCCCGAACCATGCGAACTGCTTTGAGGGCCTGGCCTGCGGCCCCTCCATTGAGGCGCGCTGGGGCAGGAAGGCGGCGGAGCTTGCGGACCGGGCGGAGGTCTGGGAGCTGGAGAGCTATTATATCGCGCAGGCATTGACAGATTTTATTATGATTTTATCACCCAGAAGGATTATACTGGGAGGCGGCGTCATGCATCAGGAGCAGCTCTTCCCGCTGATCCGTGCGAAAGTAAAGGAAATGATCGGCGGCTATCTGGATACCCGGGAGCTTAAGGACATGGATTCCTATATTGTGCCCGCCAGTCTCCATGATGATCAGGGAATTATGGGATGCATTAAGCTGGGGCTCGATGCCCTGGAGCAGGCCGGATGAACGGCCAGCCCCTTACCAGCCTGAAGGGAGTCGGAGAGAAGACGGGAAAGCTGTTTGAACGGCTGGGAATTGTAACCCTGCGGGATCTGCTTTCCTATTATCCAAGGGATTATCAGGCGTATGAGCGCCCCGTTCCGATTGGACAGCTAAAAGAGCAGAAGGTTATGAGTGTAGAGTCGGCATTGGTCACAAATGCCGACCTCCTTCGTTTTAATAGGATGCAGCTGGTATCAGCCAGGATCCGGGATCTGTCCGGCAGCCTGCAGCTTGCCTGGTATAACATGCCCTACATGCGGGCCAGCCTGAAGACGGGCCAGCTGTATGTGTTCCGCGGACGGGTGGTGAGAAAACGGGGCGGGCTGGTCATGGAACAGCCGGAGGTCTTTGCGCCGGAGGCCTATGCGGCGCTGGAGGACAGCCTGCAGCCAATCTATGGACAGACGAAGGGACTGGGAAATAAGGCAATTGTAAAGCTGATGCGCCAGGCTCTGGAGGTGCGCCAGCTGGAACGGGAATATATGCCTGCGCAGATCCGCAGAAGACAGGAGCTTGCGGAAATCAACTATGCCCTGGAGCGCATTCATTTTCCAGCGGACCGTCAGGAGCTGCTGTTTGCAAGGAAGCGCCTGGTATTCGATGAATTCTTTTTATTTCTTACAGGGGTTAAGAAGCTCAAGGAGCAGCGGGAAAACAAGGCCTCCTCCTTTGTGATGCAGAAAACCTCCCTCGCCCGGCAGCTGGAGGCCTCTCTTCCCTATGCGCTGACAAAGGCCCAGGAAAGGGCCCTCGCGGATGTGCGCAGGGATATGCAGAGCGGCTTTGTGATGAACCGGCTGATTCAGGGGGATGTGGGATCAGGGAAAACCATCGTGGCGGTTCTTGCCCTGCTGATGGCGGCGGAAAATGGGTTTCAGGGTGCAATGATGGCCCCCACGGAGGTATTGGCCCGCCAGCACTATGAATCGATCTCCAGGCTTTTTTCAGAGTGCGGCATTGACCGCAGGCTGGTTTTAGTGACGGGCTCCATGACGGCCAAGGAAAAGCGGGCGGCTTACCAGGCCATTGCCTCCCACGAGGCGGACATTGTGATCGGAACGCATGCGCTGATTCAGGAAAAGGTTGTATATGACAAGCTGGCTCTTGTGATTACGGACGAACAGCACCGCTTTGGAGTGGGACAGAGGGAGCTTTTGAGTGAAAAGGGAGACAGCCCCCATGTGCTGGTTATGAGTGCAACGCCCATTCCCAGGACCCTGGCAATCATCCTCTACGGAGATTTGGATATTTCAGTCATCGACGAGCTTCCCGCAGGCCGGCAGGCCATCAAAAATTGCGTGGTTGACACGAGCTGGCGCCCCAAGGCCTATGCCTTTATCGCAGATCAGGCAGCACAGGGAAGGCAGGCCTATGTAATCTGTCCCATGGTGGAGGCCAGCGAGATGATCGATGCGGAAAACGTGACGGACTATGCGAAGCTTCTGCGCAGGGAGCTGCCGGATTCAATCCGTGTGGAGTATCTCCACGGAAAAATGAAGGCAAAGGAAAAAAGCCGCATTATGGAGGAATTTGCGGACGGACAGATACAGGTCCTTGTCTCTACCACGGTAATCGAGGTGGGGGTGAATGTGCCGAATGCCACGGTGATGATGATTGAAAACGCAGAGCGCTTCGGTCTTGCCCAGCTGCATCAGCTGCGGGGCAGAGTGGGGCGGGGGGCCAGCCAGTCCTACTGCATCATGATCAATGGCTCCGGCGATGGAGATGCCTCCAAGCGCCTGGAGATTTTAAATAAATCCAATGACGGCTTTTTTATCGCGGAGGAGGATCTGCGGCTGCGGGGACCGGGAGATATCTTCGGGCTGCGTCAGAGCGGGGACTTAGAATTCCGTCTTGCGGATATCTTTACAGATGCGCAGGTCTTAAAGGCAGCCTCCAATGAGGTGAGCCGCCTGTTTGCGGAGGATCCTCTGCTGGAGCAGGAGGAGCATCAGGAGCTTAAGAGGCGCATAGAGGAGTATCTGGGGAGCAATTATGAAAAATTGAATCTATAAAAAAGAGAGGAGAGCGGAATATGAACGAGACAATGCAGACAATTCTTACAAGAAGAAGCACTAGGAAATTTCAGAATAAGCCCATTCCGGAAGCGGATCTGGATCAGATCATCCAGGCGGCCCTTCATGCGCCCAGCGGCATGGGAAAGCAGACCTGGCAGTTCACGGTGGTAAAAAATCGAGATAAGATCCAGCGGCTGGCAGCGGTGATTGCCCGGGTTCTCGGAAGAGAGGGCTACGATATGTATGCGCCGGAGGTCCTCATCATTCCTTCAAACGACAAGGAGAGCCGTTTTGGAAAAGAGGACAATGCCTGCGCTCTGGAAAATATCTTTCTGGCCGCCCATTCGCTGGGAATCGGCTCTGTGTGGATCAACCAGCTGCAGAACATCTGTGATGATGCAGAAATCCGCCGGGAGCTGACAGCGCTGGGCATTCCGGAAAATCACATAGTCTACGGAATGGCGGCACTGGGATATCCGGATGATGTGAAGGCAGAGAAGGCGCGCATTGGAAGGGTTGTCGTGGTGGAATAGCTATTGCATCGGCCGCCTTCTATCCTTCTAGGTTTTGGCATTTTACACAGAACCTTCTAGCGTAATATTTTTGGATTATCACATAATAGGATTGTAACAGTAAACCAGCCGCGGCGGATAAAGAATCCGCGGCCCGCAATTACAAGGAGGCGTTCTATTATGTCTAGTAATTCAAACAAAACAAATGTACCGGAAGCAAAGGAAGCCATGGACAAGTTTAAGATGGAGGTAGCAGGCGAGATCGGCGTACCCCTGACAAACGGATACAATGGCAACCTGACCTCTGCCCAGAATGGTTCTGTGGGCGGCTATATGGTTAAGAAGATGATCGAGGCCCAGGAGCGCCAGATGGCTGGAAAGTAAGGCCGGAGCGATACGGCTTAAGGCCTGGTCCGGACTGTGTGCCTGAGCTGGCCAGATGGCAGTGACAGGAAATACCGGACACAGAGGAGCGCCATGCGCGGACTGAGAAAACGTGATACGTATTCTCCTCCGCGGAAGGCGCTCCTTTTTTGACGCTGCTGCTCGGCCGCGCGGCTTCTTGACCGCACATAAGTGCTGAAATCGGCAAAAACCACTTGTGCAACTGGAATTTTCATATTATACTTGTTGGGAATGAAGTGAAAAGGAGATCAGGATGAGAGTAATTGCTGGCAGCGCCAGAAGGCTGCTTTTAAAAACTGCGGAGGGCATGGATACCCGCCCTACCACGGATAGAATCAAGGAAACCCTTTTTAATATTCTGCAGAATGATATTCCCGGCTGCATCTTTATGGATTTGTTTTCCGGAAGCGGTGCCATCGGGATTGAGGCGCTGAGCCGCGGGGCAGAGCTGGCTGTGATGATCGAGAAGAATCCGAAGGCTGCGGCCTGCATTCGGGAGAATCTGGAGCACACGCGGCTTGCGGACCGGGCGGTGGTCATGGAGCGGGATGTGCTGGAGGGGCTGCGGCGCCTGGAGGGGCGCAATTACCGTTTTGACATTATTTTTATGGATCCGCCCTACGGCCAGGGACTGGAGAAGCAGGTGCTGGCCTATCTTGCCGGTTCGCCGATGGCCACAGCAGATACGCTGGTGATCATAGAGGCCGCAAGAGAGGAGAGCTTTGACTGGCTTGCGGGAAGCGGCTGGCGGCTGATCCGCACAAAAGAGTATAAAACCAACAAGCATGTGTTTGTTGGAAGGGAGAGCAGATGAGGATAGCCGTTTATCCGGGCAGCTTTGACCCGGTCACATTGGGACATATGGACATCATTGAGCGCACCTCCGAGATGTTCGACAAGGTAATCATCGGTGTGCTGAACAACAATGTAAAAACTCCATTGTTTTCCGTGCAGGAACGTGTTAATATGTTAAAGGAGGTAACGGCTCATCTCCACAACGTGGAGATTCAGTCCTTCGAGGGACTTCTGGTGGATTTTCTTCGGAAAAATGATGCCAAGGTCATCGTTCGCGGACTGCGGGCGGTTACGGATTTTGAGTACGAGCTTCAGAT
The DNA here is from genome assembly GCA_944382045.1 of uncultured Enterocloster sp. Lineage (GTDB taxonomy): Bacteria > Bacillota > Clostridia > Lachnospirales > Lachnospiraceae > Enterocloster. Next base: position 8,789 of record CALWMT010000021.1, read on the forward strand.
GGCGCAGACCAATCGGGTGATGGCGCCGGAGATTGACACCATATTCTTGACAACGAATCTGAAGTATTCGTATCTGAGCTCCAGCATTGTGAAGGAGATTGCTTTTTTCAACGGTCAGATCAGCCAATTTTTGGCCCCGGAGGTCGAACGGCGGGTGCGGCAGAAGGTGGCTGAGAGGACCAAGGGGACGGTTTAAGGATAGGAGATAGGGATTATGATGAGCAGAATTGAGCAGTTGATCAGCGAGATAGAGGAGTACATAGATAGCTGCCGCTTTCAGGCACTGTCCAACAGCAAGATTATTGTCAACAAGGAGGAGCTGGAGGAGCTCTTAGTGGAGCTGCGCCTCCGCATCCCCGACGAGATCAAAAAGTACCAGAAGATTATCAGCCAGCAGGACGCTATCCTGGGAGAGGCGCGTGCCCAGGCGGATGAGATGCTTGAGGACGCAAAGCGCCAGGCGGATTCCATGGTGGCGCAGGCCAGCGAGCAGACCTCTGAGATGATCAACGAGCATGAGATCATGCAGAGGGCCTATGCCCATGCCAATGAGGTGGTGGAGCAGGCGCAGGCACAGGCACAGGCGATCGTGGACGCTGCGGTCAACGATGCCAACAACATCCGCCAGAGCTCTATCCAGTACACAGACGATATGCTGCGGAGCCTGCAGACGATCATCAATCACACCATGGAGGGAGCGAAGGGACGGTTTGACTCCTTTATGAATTCCATGCAGTCCAGCTATGACATTGTTTCCTCGAACCGGAATGAGCTGGCTGGTGGGCTGGTACAGCCCCAGGAGGGACCGGAGCAGGAGCAGCCAGTTAGTCCTCAGGAGCAGGCGGAGAGCTGATCATTTTGCGATGTGCAGCTTTACTCACCCCAGACCTTTTATGGCTGCGTAAAAGAATATGCAGGAGAGCGCGCTGTGAAGCAGCTTCCAGGATATGTAATGCCGGATGGAAAGTCCGGCATTTTTTAATACGCTTTTTGTCTGGAAGACACCGGAGAGTCCGCCGAATGCTGCGGAGGCGACGATGAGAGGAGCGCCGGCAGGTCCAAGGGACTGAAAAATCATTTGAATTCCTGTGGTCATTTCCGTAAAGCCCAGGAGGGCAGGGCGGAGCCATGAGGGAACAGCTGACGGCAGCGGCATCACAGTGAGATAGAGGGCCAGAATGGAAAAGAGCATGATATATCCGCCGATTTTTGCCATTGTCTCAAGGCAGCTCATAAGGTGCTCGTCAAAGGAAAAGGGGACTGCTGCGGATAAGCTCTCTGCGGATAGACTCCCTGCGGAATAGCCGCAGCCTTGCTCTTTTTTTAAGTATACATGCCTTGCAAGCAGCGCAAGGGGGAAAATCGGCAGATAGAGGGCTGCCAGGAAGGCCCATAGGGGACAGAGCTGTGCCTGTGAAGGGGCTGGCGCGGGAAGCAGCAGGCGGGGGGCAGCAAAGCCGGCTGCAAACATGGGACTGGGGTGATTGCTTATAGCCAGCAGATATCGTGCCTCCTCCAGGGAAATCCTTCCCTGGTCAAGAAAATCGCTGTCCATCTTGGCTCCCATCGGATAGCCGCAGAGAAGCCCAGTCATAAACACAAATCCTCCCTGATCGGTCAGCCTTAGGAGGCCGGAGAGCAGAGGCCGAAAGGGGCCGGTCAATAGGGGGATGCCGTTTAAGGCGGCAATGGTGCCGGAACAGATCATAAATGGCAGCAGGGTTGGCAGGACCACCTGAGCCCAGAGCAGCAGTCCCTGGGAGGCTCCGGCGCAGGCGAGGGATGGATGGGCGAGGAGCATGAGCAGGCAGAGGACGGGGAGGATACCTCCTATATATTGTTTCATAGACACCTGAAAAAGGGATTTGTATAATATATATTGTGAAAATTAGATATTTAGTAATAGAATTGTAATAACTGCATTGACTGCTGATGGCAATCTGAGTATAATAAACTTAATGCAGAAAAATGTCTAAAAAAGGGGTTTCTTTATGAAAAAGTGCTTATGGCTTGCGGCAGCCCTCTGTACGCTCACTCTGTCGGGAACCGCCTATGCCGGAGAATTTGTCCGGGACGAGGCGGGAATCTGGTATCGGAACGATGACGGGAGCTGGCAGACAGGCTGGTTTTTGGATGCGGACGGATCCTGGTACTACTTTGACCAGGAGGGATATGCAAAGCTTGGATGGTATACGGAGAATGGGAAGACCTATTTCTTCCGCCAGGACAGCGGCCGGATGATCGCGGACCGGACCATCACGCTGGATGGAAACGTGTACACCTTTGACCATGACGGGGTGAGCTATTCCCTCTCTCCCCGCTATACGGGCTGGATGCTGGACGATGTGGGCTGGTACTACAGGCGCTCCGACGGCAGCTTTATAACCGACGGCTGGGAGGAGATTGAGGGCCGCTGGTTTTTCTTTGACCCGGTCGGGTATATGAAGACCGGTCTCCTTGAGTGGAACGGCGTTACCTACTACCTGGACGACCTAAGCGGCGCTATGGTTACGGATGACAGCCGGGTGGTGAACGGCGTCACCTATAATTTTGACTCCACAGGCGCAGGGACTGTGGCCTGGCCCTACAAGAGCCCTGTGGTGATCCCGCCGGAGGATCAGAAGTCCGAGCTGCAGAAGGCCCTGGACGCGGTCTGCGACGGGATTCTGGCACAGATCACCAACAGCTCCATGGGAGAGCGGCAGAAGGCGGAGGCCATCTACCGCTGGGTGCGGGGAAATCTTCGCTACAGCGGCCACTCTGCCACCCGGGACTGGGTGACGGAGGCCTACCAGGGATTCCGCAGAAGGCATGGAGACTGCTATACATATTTCTCCGTATCCCAGGCCCTTCTCACCCGTGCAGGGCTTCCCAGCATTGAGGTGATCCGAAATACGGATAATGACCATTATTGGAATATGACCCAGGTGGACGGCGTCTGGTATCACTTTGACACAACGCCCCGATCCTGGGGAGGCTGGTTCTGCCTGCTGACTGACGCGCAGATGGCCGCCTACTCTGCGGCCCACAGGGGATGCTTTAGCTTTACCCACGGTCTCTACCCGCCGTCGCCGTAAGCCGGGAGGGCAGGACCATGGAAAAGAGAGTTGGCCGGCCATGGCTGGCAGCCCTCATCGGTCTTTTGATTTTTCTGGCTGCGGCCTGGTGCGCCCAGAGGGTGCTTGTGCCGAAGTATCTGGGATCCGTGATTGAGGGCAATTTTACAGAAGAATATTACCGGGATGAGACAGCCCATGATCTGCTGATTCTGGGGAACTGCGAGTCCTACGAGAGCATTTCCACCATGACGCTGTGGGAGGAGTACGGGATCACGAGCTATATCCGGGGCAATCCCAACCAGCTCATTTCCCAGTCCTACTACATGCTCATGGATGCCCTTGAGCGGGAGACTCCGAAGGTGGTTCTTATCAATATTCAGGCAATGATGACGGAGAGCCAGGACACGGAGGAGTACAACCGGATGACCTTTGACGGCATGGCCTGGGGCAGGAACAAATGGGAGGCGATCCGGGAGGACGCCATGGAGGGGGAGAAGATGGCGGAGTACCTCTTTCCCATTCTGCGGTACCATTCCCGATGGAGCAGCCTTAGGTTGGAGGATTTTCTCTATGCCTTCCGCGAAAAGCCGCTGACCTCCTTCCAGGGCTATTATCTGCGGGCTGATGTGCGGCCAGCAGGTGAATTTCCCGCAGAGAGGCGGCGGGAGGACTACAGCTTTCCAGAGAAAAATTTCGCGTATCTGGAGCGGATCCGGGAGGCCTGCGAGGAGCGGGGAATTTCCCTGGTTCTCATGAAGGCTCCCAGCCTGTATCCCCAGTGGGTGCCCCCTTACGAGGAGCAGATCGCAGAATACGCCGATACCCATGGCCTTATGTACTGCAATTTTCTCAATCTGACGGAGGAGATTGGGCTTGACATGAGCCAGGACACCTACGACGAGGGCCTGCATCTGAACGTGTACGGAGCGGAAAAGCTATCCGTGTATCTGGGACAGCTGCTTAAGGAAGCCTATGGGCTGGCAGATCACCGGGGGGAGGCGGAGACAGCCGCCTACTACGGGGAGCGGCTGGCGGCCTATGAGGCGGAGAAGTCCTCACAGGCGGAGGAGTTCGCACGCTTGGGATATATTTCCAAATTTACAGAGGATTTTCAATAGACAAGGAGGTACGATTAAAATGAGAAGAGTAAAGGTATTTGGAGGGACAATGGCCGCGGCTGCGGCAGCTATGGCGCTTACGGTGTCCGCATGGGCGAATCCGGTTAAGACAGAGTACGCCTTTACCACGGGCACGAACACCATCACGGTGGGCGAGGCTGTGGATTCCGTGATCGGGAAGCTGGGCGAGGCCGGGGACGTGAAGACCCTGACCAACTGCGCCAACGGCGGGAAGGACAAGGCCTACATCTACGACAATTTTGACATCTACACCACCCAGGACGCTAAGAAGAATACCGTGGTGGAGTCCATTGTGTTAAAGAATGACAAGGTGGCCACAGAGGAGGGCTTAAAGGTGGGCCAGACTCCCGCCAAGGTGATGGAGATCTATCCGGGGGCCAAGGAGAGCATGGGACTTTACACCGTTGTCCTCGGGGACACCCAGATCGTGGTCGACTGCGGGTTCTCCAACGACAAGGTGGTAAGCATTTCTTATGAGAATTATATTGCGCAGTAAGACGCGGCAGGGGGATCGGAATGAAGGAGCTGGAGTACCCCTTTGACGGGGAAGAACTGCTGCGGAGAAAGAAGAGCCTGAGGAAGGCTCTTCTTTCTGATGCTAGGCCGCGCATCAAAAAGAGGATTGCCGTGCTGGGCGGATCCACCACCCATGATCTGGTGCGGATGCTGGAGCTGTTTCTGCTCAATCAGGGGATTGAGCCGGAGTTTTATGAGTCCGAGTACAACCGGTATTATGAGGACGGCGTTTTTGGCACGCCGGAGCTTGATTCCTTCCGGCCGGATCTGGTCTATATTCATACCACCTGCCGGAATATCCCGGATACGCTCTATCCGGACGCAGGGGACGGACGGCAGCAGGCGGAGGAGAAGCTTGCGGGGGTGTGGGAGCATTTTTCCCATCTGTGGGAATGCCTGCGGGAGCGGTATCACTGCCCCATTATCCAGAATAATTTTGAGAAGCCGCCCTATCGGCTTCTGGGAAATATGGATGCCTGGGATTATAGGGGACGGGAAAATTTTCTCAGCCGTCTGAATCAGAGGCTTTATCAGTATGCAGAGGAGCATCCGGATTTTTATATCCAGGATATTGCGTGGGTGGCTGCGGATGTTGGGCTTTCCCGCTGGCATGATCCCCTCTACTGGCATATGTACAAGTACAGTCCGGCCCTTCCCGCGATCCCGGATCTGGCCTTCAATCTGTCCCATATTGTCAAGGCTGTCTTCGGGAGAAATAAAAAGGTTCTGGCCCTGGATCTGGACAATACCCTGTGGGGCGGCGTGGTCGGCGACGACGGCCCGGAGAATCTCTTAATCGGGCAGGAGACGGGCCTGGCCCAGGTGTACAGTGAATTTCAGGGGTATTTAAAGGAGCTCAAAAAGCAGGGGATCCTCCTGACGGTGGATTCAAAAAATGAGGAGGAGAACGCCCTGGCCGGGCTTAACCGGCCGGACAGCGTGCTGCGGCCCGAGGATTTTCTGGTGATAAAGGCCAACTGGGAGCCAAAGGACATGAACCTTCGGGAGATTGCAGAGGAGCTGAATCTGGGGGCGGACTCGATTGTGTTTGTGGACGACAACCCGGCGGAGCGAAGCCGCGTGGAGCAGGCCGGTCTGGGGGCTGCGGTTCCGGAGATGACTGAGGGGCAGGAGCCCCAGCCGGAGCGCTACCTGCGCATCCTGGACCGTTCGGGATTTTTCGAGCCGGTGAGCCTTTCTAAGGAGGATTTGGATCGGAACTCGATGTATAAGGCCAATGTGAGCCGGAAGCGCCAGCAGGCGGCATTTGCCGATTATGGGGCCTATCTGGCATCCCTCAAGATGAAGGCGGAGATAGGCTCCTTTGTCCCCGCGTACATGGAGCGGATCGCCCAGCTGACCAATAAGTCCAACCAGTTCAATCTGACCACCCGGCGCTATACCCGGGCGGAGCTGGAGGAGCTTTCCGGGGACGGCAGGCACCTGACGCTCTATGGAAGGCTGGCGGACCGGTTCGGGGACAATGGGGTGGTCTCTGTGGTGATGGGACATCAGGAGGACGACACGCTCCATATTGACCTGTGGCTCATGTCCTGCCGGGTGTTAAAGCGGGGCATGGAGCAGGCGATGCTTGACGAGCTGGCACGGAGGGCCCTTGCGCGGGGGATTCGGCAGCTTGTGGGGTATTATTTCCCCACGCAGAAAAATAAGATGGTGCGGGAGTTTTACGGGGAGATGGGATTTTTAAAGACAGCGGAGGACGAGGCGGGAAATTCCCGCTGGACGCTGGAGCTTTCCGGATACAGCCCCAAAAATACAGTGATACAGGTGGAAAGGCGGGAGTGAAAATGAGCAGAGAAGAAGTGTTTGAAAGGCTGGATCAGGTGTTCCAGGATGTGTTTGACGATGAGAGCCTCCATGTGGGGGACGGGACCACGGCGGCGGATGTGGAGGGCTGGGACAGCCTGGAGCATATTGATCTGATGGCCTCCGTGGAGAAGGCCTTTGGCATCCGGTTTTCCATGGGGGAGATCACCCGGATGAAAAATGTGGGCGAGATGGCGGATCTGATTCTTAAGAAACGGGAGCAGTGAGAATGACCTTTGTATCGTACGAGTTTCTTTTGTTTATGGCCGTCTGCCTGGTTTTGTGCCGGCTGGGCGGCCGGGGCTTGCGGCCCGGGCTGCTTTTTTGTGCCAGCCTTGCATTCCTGTGGCTTTCCGGAGGGGTCTTAAGCCTGGCCGCCTACGGATTTTCTGCATTTACCGTGTGGGCCGGGGCGCTGGGGATTGAGAGGGCCGGATCAGCGGCGGGGAAAAGGAGAGGGATCCTTCTGGCGGTGCTCTTGGCCAACCTGGCGGTGCTGGCCGCCTTTAAGTACGTGAATTTTCCGGGCTATACCCTTCGGGAGCTGGCCTGGCTTACAGGAAGCCTGGATTCCTTCGCCTGGACGCCCCTCGAGGTCCCGGCGCCTGCGGCCATTTCCTTCTATACGCTGACTCTGCTGGGATATCTCATCGAGGTGTACTGGGGAGTGGAGCTGGCACAGAAGAGCTTTTGGCGGGTGGCCCTCTTCGGCGGCTTCTTCCCCCAGATGTCTACCGGGCCCATCGCCAGATGGGGAGAGGTGTCTGAAAGCCTTTTCGGCCCGGGACGGAAAGCAGGAGAGGCCTCGCCGCTGGGCTTTGGAGCGGGGCTTGACGCGGAAGATGTGTTTTTCGGCCTGCGGCGGGTGCTCTGGGGACTGTTCAAGAAGCTGGTCATCGCGGAGCGGCTGGGCGTGGTGGTGGATACGGTTTACGGGGATTACACGACCTACACGGGAAGCTTTCTCGTGCTCGGCGCCGTGTGCTTTGCCTTCCAGCTCTACGCGGATTTCGGCGGGGCGGCGGACATCGCCATCGGCTGCGCCCGGATGCTCGGCGTGCGCCTCAGCGAAAATTTTGCCCAGCCCTTTTACTCCCGCAGCATCGCGGAGTTTTGGCGCAGATGGCATATGACCCTGGGCGGATGGTTCAAGGATTTTGTCATGTATCCCCTGCTGCGCACAAGGGCCTTCGAGAGACTCGGGAGTGTGTGCAGGAAGCGCTTTGGCAAAAAGGCGGGAAAGCGTCTGACCACCGCTGCGGCCCTCTTTGTGGTGTGGTTTCTTCTGGGGCTGTGGCATGGGGGCATGTGGACCTTTATCATTGGATCCTGGCTCTATCACGCCTTTCTCATGAGCCTGGCGCTCCTGGCGGAGCCCTGGACGGCGGGATTTTATAAGAAGACCGGGATTGACAGGGAGCATCCCCTGTGGACCGCCTGGCAGCGGGTGCGGACCTTTGTGCTGGTGGCAGTGGGCTTTGTGTTCTTCCGCTCGGATTCCCTGGGGATGGCCTTCGGTATCCTCCGGGGCATGGGCTCCGGGGAGATGGGGCTCTTTACCCGGGAGGGATTTGATAGCCTGGGCCTTAGCGCGGCGGACTGGGGCGTGCTGGCGGCAGGGCTTGCGATCCTGTGGGCGGTGTCCTTTGTGAAGGAAAGGGCGCGGACAGCGGGAGCGGATGTCCCCGCGGACAGCAGTGCGGCCGCAGCTGGCACCGGTGTGTCCGTCTGCTGGCAGCGGATCTCTGCGGTGTGCGCTGCGCTTGCCTTCGGAGTGCTTATCCTTGGGTTTTACGGGCAGGGGTATGACGCGGCGGCGTTTATTTATGCGGCGTTCTGATGGATCAAAATCAATTGACTATAATTCATAATTGTACTAAAATAAATTTGATCTTTGTTATACAAATTGGGGGATAAATATGAGTAGAATACTTTCTGTCTATAATGAGTGGGCATTTTATGAAATTGTCCTCCCCGCTTCTGGAACTACAGAATATTCCTTCTTCCTGGACGGCGGGCGCTTCCACTTAAAAAAGAGCGTGCAGGCTGTTTTGGAGTGTATACAGGATACGTGGTATTTTAAGGATTCCTTT
>CALWMT010000022.1 GCA_944382045.1 uncultured Enterocloster sp.
ACCCATGCCGCGGGCAACCACTGCCGCGTGGGAGGTCATGCCGCCGCGAACGGTCAGGATACCCTGTGCGGACTTCATGCCGGTGATGTCCTCGGGAGAGGTCTCCAGACGAACCAGGACAACTTTCTCGCCCCTTGCAGCCCATGCCACTGCATCGTCAGCGGTGAACACGATCTTGCCGCAGGCAGCGCCCGGTGAAGCTCCAAGGGCCTTAGCCATGGGAACCGCCTTCTTGAGGGCAGCCGCGTCAAACTGGGGATGCAGCAGGGAATCCAGGTTTCTGGGATCGATCATGGCAACCGCCTCTTCCTCGGTCCGCATGCCCTCGTCCACCAGATCGCAGGCGATCTTAAGAGCTGCCTTCGCAGTTCTCTTGCCGTTTCTGGTCTGCAGCATGTAGAGCTTTCCGTGCTCAACGGTAAACTCCATATCCTGCATGTCTCTATAGTGGCTCTCCAGGGTCTTGCACACATCCTTAAACTGTGCAAATGCCTCGGGGAACTTCTCCTCCATCTCGGAAATATGCATAGGAGTACGCACGCCGGCAACCACGTCCTCGCCCTGTGCGTTAGTTAAGAACTCGCCGAAGAGGCCGTTCTCGCCGGTAGCCGGGTCGCGGGTGAAGGCAACGCCGGTGCCGCAGTCATCGCCCATATTTCCGAAGGCCATCATCTGTACGTTTACAGCGGTGCCCCAGGAATAGGGGATATCGTTATCGCGGCGGTATACATTGGCTCTGGGGTTGTCCCAGGAGCGGAATACAGCCTTGATAGCGCCCATGAGCTGCTCCTTGGGATCGGTCGGGAAATCCGCTCCGATCTTCTCCTTGTACTCAGCCTTAAACTGGCCTGCCAGCTCCTTTAAGTCCTCAGCGGTCAGCTCCACATCCTGCTTTACGCCCTTCTTCTCCTTCATCTCGTCGATGAGCTCTTCAAAATACTTCTTGCCCACCTCCATAACTACGTCAGAGTACATCTGGATGAATCTTCTGTAGCAGTCCCAGGCCCAGCGGGGATTGCCGGACTTCTCAGCCAGAACATTAACAACATCCTCATTCAGTCCCAGGTTCAGGATCGTGTCCATCATACCGGGCATGGAAGCGCGGGCACCGGAACGCACGGATACCAGAAGGGGGTTCTCCTTGTCGCCGAACTTCTTGCCGGTGATCTCCTCCATCTTGCCGATGTACTCCATAATCTGTGCCATAATCTCGTCGTTAATGGTTCTTCCGTCCTCATAGTACTGGGTGCAGGCTTCTGTGGTAATCGTGAAGCCCTGGGGCACGGGAAGACCCAGGTTGGTCATCTCGGCCAGGTTAGCGCCCTTGCCGCCAAGAAGATTGCGCATGGTCGCATTGCCTTCGCTGAACAAATAAACCCATTTCTTTGCCATCAGTTAATTCCTCCTCAATGTTCTCTTACCAGACCGCATGTTTCCTTGCTAAAATGCCGCCTAACTTACTTCCGGACAGACAGATGAGCCCCCTGTCCGTCCACCTCGTCCATTATAACACAAACAATTTTCGAGTAAAGAGTTTTTCTGGTAAAATTTCGAAAAAATTCCCCAACTTTACAGCAAAATGAGCTGTAAGCACTTTCATTTTCTGTCATTTTCACATATCCGTTGTTGGTTCGCATATACGAATTCATTAAATATGCCATATGTTCGTTTGCGTTTTTTCTATCCCGGAGCCTCTCTCTCCCTGGGTTCTACACCCCAAAATCTCCCTCCGGCGAAAGTCCATTATTTGTCCCATATGTATCATAGATCAGATCAAAGGTCCCCTGCGGCGCCTGGGCGATATAGCAGGCTCCGTCTCCATAGGCTCCGTATAAGCGCATAATCTTGGCCATCTCCTCCTTGGGAATAGAGACGCAGCCGGAGGTGTAGGTCTTTCCCTTCCCAATGCAGTGGATAAACAGCGCAGAGCCTGCCTTCGGCACAGCGTTTTTATTATAGCCCGCATCGATCACATAGTCATAGTGCTCCGCGTACCCCTCGGTTCCCACCTGCTCCCCGGAAGCGGATGTGTCCTGCACCAGGCGGTTGGCATACTGATCCCAGATGTACGTCTCGTCCACCTTAATATAGTTGGAGGGGAAGCCATCAAGAGGATCATCCTGTCCAAAGGGGGTATTCATCTGAAACACCCCGATGGGAGTGGTCTTGTCTCCCTCCGTCCGGTGATTGCTCATGCCGTTAAGCCCAAGCCAGCCTGCGGTCTGCACCCGCAGCTCCCAGCCGGCTTCCCCCTGTTCAAAGGCATATACATTGCAGGCACTTCCCTCTGTACCCTCCACCACCACCAGGACCTTGGCCTCCTGGGGAAGCACAAACCGGTCCGCGTCAAAGGAGCCCGTCTCCTGAACCAGGGCCCCTGGGCCTGTCACCAGATCTCTGTTATCTCCGGATTTTCCCGCTGCCATGACAGTTCCCGCCATCAGAGCCGCTGCCGCTGCTGCCAAAGCTGCGGTGCGGATGCCTGCTGCCCATCTCTTATTTCTCATTTCAATCTTCTCCTTCATAATAAATATCTGCCAGCTACACCTTGAACCTGTAGCCCACGCCCCATATGGTCTCTATGTACTGGGGCTTTGCCGTATTGAATTCAATCTTTTCCCGAATCTTTTTAATATGGACGGTAACCGTGGCGATATCCCCGATGGATTCCATATCCCAGATCTTGGAAAACAGCTCCTCCTTGGTAAATACATGGTTGGGATTCTGGGCCAGGAAGGTGAGAAGGTCAAACTCCTTGGTGGTAAAATTTTTCTCTTCCCCGTTGACCCAGACCCGCCGGGCCGTCTTGTCTATCTTCAGTCCCCGGATCTCGATAATCTCATTGGCCGGCTGGCCGCTTCCGATCAGCCGCTCATACCTTGCCAGATGTGCCTTCACCCGGGCCACCATCTCACTTGGGCTGAAGGGCTTGGTAATATAGTCGTCCGCCCCAAGGCCCAGCCCCCGGATCTTGTCGATGTCCTCCTTCTTCGCCGAGATCATAATAATCGGCGTATTCTTGATCTCCCGCACCCGTCGGCAGATCTCAAACCCGTCTGTCCCCGGAAGCATCAAATCCAAAATCAGCAGATCATAATCCTCATTCAGGGCCTTCTCCAGTCCTGCGTTCCCGTCGTTCTCAATGGACACCTCAAACCCCGACAGCTCCAGATAGTCCTTCTCCAGCTCTGCGATGCTCTCCTCATCCTCGACGATCAATATTTTGCTCATCCTGTATAACCTCCTGGTATTTTCTTAAGACAAAGTGTATCTCCGTCCCTATTCCCTCCTTGCTGGTGGCCCAGATCCGTCCTCCGTGATCCTCAATAATCTTGCGCACAATGGAAAGTCCGATGCCGCTTCCCCCCTGGGAGGAATTTCTGGAGGAATCCGCCCGGTAAAACCGGTCAAAAATATTCGGCAGATCCTTGGCCGCAATTCCCTTGCCGTTATCCTCAATTCCTACCTGTATAAAATCTCCTACATCCTTTATCCGAATATTGATAATGCCCCTTTTCTTGTCAAGATACTTGACCGAGTTGCTGATGATGTTGTTAATTACCCGCTTCATCTGCTCCGCGTCCGCAATCACTACCACATCGTCGTCCACATAATTGAAGTACCCCAGCTCAATCCCCCGCGCCTCCATGTCCAGGCCTACCTCCTCCACACAGTCCTTAAAATACCGTGCCACATTGATCTTTGAGAAGGTATAGGGAATCTTATTTGTGTCAATCTTGGAGTAAAAGGTGAGCTCGTCGATCAGCCGGTCCATATCATTGGCCTTATTATATATGGTGCGGATGTACTTGTCCAGGCGCTCCGGAGAGGATGCCACACCGTCCAGAATTCCCTCCACATAGCCTTTAATAGCCGTGATCGGGGTTTTCAGATCATGAGAAATATTGCTGATCAGCTCCTTATTCTCCCTGTCATACTGAAGCTTCTCCTCCGCATTCTCCTTGAGGCGCATGCGCATCTCCTCAAAATCCTGACAGAGCTGCCCAATCTCATCGTCCGCCTCCACATCCAGCGTAAATTCCAGATTGCCGTCCCGAATCTTCTTTGTAGCCTCCTGGAGCTTATTTAGAGGGCTCAAAATGGAGCTGTACACCCAGATCGTCATGAGAATGCCGGCAATCATCAGAATGGAGATGCCCAGAAGGACAATCTCCCACATCATGGACTTCATCTCCGGCACAAGCTCGTCCACATTGGAGACAATAAAGGCACTCCCCTCCTGGCTGTCCGGGAAGGAAAAATCCAGCTGCTTGATCAAATGCTGGCTCTCTCCGTCCAGATAAATGCCTCCCTCCAGCTCATCCTGCATAAAATCAAATTCAAGGAGCTGCCGGCAGAGCGCTTCGCTGGTCTCATCCTCCTTGTCCCCGCAGTAAATGATGCTGCTGCCCTTGCGCACGATCAGATAGGCGTAGTGCTTTTTAAGATCTGCATTGACCTTGTCCAAATACGCCTGATCCTCATACATCTCCGGCTCGCTGTCCAGCCTGTCCCGGATATCCGCCAGCGCCCGCTCCGTCAGCCGGTTAAAAATCTGCATGGAATTGCTCCCCAGGGGGAAGAGGTCCACCTGCTCAGAGAGGCCATATTCCTTGGAAAATGTCTTCGCCTGATAGCTGCTGAGCCAGGCAACAGATAAAAAAATAAGCGCCATAGGCACAACCGTTATAATCAGAAATGTCACCGCAAGACGGGTCTTCAGCTTCATAAGTCCCATCCTCCTTTACGTATCACAGCCGTCCCAAACGGCTCCTGCCTATCTAAAAGTATACCATATCTGCCCCTTGTTGTTTATAAAATCATTCTAAACTTTGCCCTGCTTTTAAGCATAAGCCTGGGCGTTATCCCGGCCGCTGCATCAAAATAGGGGATTCCTGCCGCCCGCCGCAGCAGAAAATCCCCTGTTTCCTGTCAATTGATGCTGTACCTCCGCTTTTAGAAGGCAAATTTATCCTGGAAATAATTCCTGAGCTCCGCAATCGGCACCCGAACCTGCTCCATGGTGTCGCGGTCCCGGACCGTAACTGCCTGATCCGTCTCAGACTCAAAATCATAGGTAATGCAGAAGGGTGTACCGATCTCATCCTGTCTGCGGTAGCGCTTGCCAATATTTCCTCTGTCATCAAACTCGCAGTTAAAATATTTGGAGAGCTCCTGATAAATCTTCTCTGCCCCTGCGTTGAGCTTCTTGGAAAGAGGAAGCACTCCCACCTTCACCGGTGCGATCGCCGGATGGAAATGAAGCACCGTCCGCACATCCCCCTCGCCGATCTCCTCCTCATCATAGGCGGAGCAGAGGAAGGCCAGCGTCACGCGGTCTGCTCCCAGTGAGGGCTCAATAACATAGGGAATATACTTTTCCTTAGACTCATCATCAAAATAGGACATATCCTGTCCGGATACATTCTGGTGCTGGGTCAGATCATAGTCTGTCCGGTCTGCGATTCCCCACAGCTCACCCCAGCCAAAGGGGAAGAGGAATTCGATATCCGTGGTGGCCTTGCTGTAGAAGCAGAGCTCCTCCGGGGAGTGATCCCGCGCCCGCATCTCGTCCTCCTTCATGCCAAGGCTCTTCAGCCAATTGATGCAGAACTGCTTCCAGTAGGCAAACCACTCCAGATCCGTTCCCGGCTTGCAGAAGAACTCCAGCTCCATCTGCTCAAACTCCCTGGTGCGGAAGGTAAAGTTTCCAGGCGTAATCTCATTGCGGAAGGATTTTCCGATCTGGCCGATTCCGAAGGGAACCTTCTTGCGGGAGGTTCTCTGCACGTTCTTAAAGTTCACGAAAATGCCCTGGGCTGTCTCAGGACGCAGATACACTGTGTTCTTGGCATCCTCCGTTACGCCCTGGAAGGTCTTGAACATCAGATTAAACTGGCGGATATCCGTAAAATCATGGGCGCCGCAGCTGGGGCAGCAGATATGCTTATCCTCAATATACTGCTTCATCTGCTCCTGGGACCAGCCATCCACAGAGCCCTCCATGACAATGCCATGCTCCTCATTATAGTCCTCGATGAGCTTATCCGCACGGAACCGCTCCTTGCACTGCTTGCAGTCCATCAGAGGGTCTGAAAATCCGCCCAGATGTCCGCTGGCCACCCAGGTCTGAGAATTCATGAGAATGGCGCAGTCCACGCCCACATTATACGGGCTCTCCATGATAAACTTCTGCCACCAGGCCTTCTTCACATTGTTCTTCAGCTCCACGCCCAGATTGCCGTAATCCCAGGTGTTTGCCAGGCCTCCGTAAATCTCAGAGCCGGGATATACAAATCCCCGATTCTTCGCAAGGGCAACGATCTTTTCCATTGTCTTTTCCATAAACTGATATCCTCTCTCTCAAATATTCTGCTATTCCGCAATAATATAGCTCACGCCTTCCCCAGCCGTCAGAACAGTGTGTTCATCCCTGAGCTGGCAGCCTTCACTCATCAGACTAACCTTTTTCTCTGTATAAATCAGGCCCTGGCCCTCTGCCTTTACAGCAAGACAGCCCTCTGTATTCAGCAGCTCCTGGAGCTTCTCCGCTGTCCTTCCATCCCGGTCCACAAGCGGTACACCGCTCAGCTCCTCTGCAAGCTCTGACGCTGCCGCGATTTCCAGCTGGACAAAGGGCACATTGTAATCTCCTATATACTGCGCAAACTCCAAGAGCCTGGATGGGCTGTCATAGGAGGTGACAAGCACGGCCCTTCCATCTCCCAGCTCCCCGGACACATAGGATACCGGAAGCCTCTCATCCCCCTGGCTCTCCGCCTGATTTCCCGCTCCCAGGGATTCGTTGAATTCGCCGATCCGTGCCTTCGCGAAATCCGCCAGCTCCTCCTGAGAAAAGCTGCCTTCCCCGTATTCCTCCACAGATGCCCACTCCAAGGTCCCATCTGCTGCAATCATCGCCGTATTATCCGATGGCTGGTAAGAAGCTCTCTCTTCCATCAAAGCACATCCTGTCAGAAAAAGCGCAATGCCGGCTCCCAGCACAGCGGCCGGCAGTCCTCTCCTTTTCATACTTCGTTTTCCTTTCCTGCTGCCGCTCTCTGCGGTTCTTCCCAGCGCCTGCAGGGCGCCGCTTTTAGCATTATATCCCGTCATCCTCTCAAATGCAAGGTTTTATCACGAATTTGTGTCTCCGCCGGGACTCGAAAGCGCTTTTAAGCTCTCCAGGATCTCCAGCGAGCGGAAGGAGTGACGGATAAACCGCCGCCGGGAGGCCTCCACGACCCTCTCAAATTCCTTTAGCGGCCCCTCCTTAAGCGTAAAGCGGTACAGCCTTTGAACCGGTGCTGTGATCACATATTCCCAGGCATAGGCACAGGCCTCCGACACGGCCTCCGGGGGCGTCTGCGTATACTGCCCATCAATCACCAGCGCCCGGAGCTCAAAAACTCTCTGCACCAGCCGGTTGGGAATCGAGGGCTTCCCCAGGGCCTTCAAGGACACATAAACCAGCTTTAAAAGCTCTGAGCCGTCCATATTCTCCTGGGAAAGAAACGCTGCCACCTCCAAAAAATAGGAGCCAAAGCAGGCAGCCTCCACATCCAGGGACAGCTCCTCAAAATACTCTGAAATCTGAGCCCCATGAAGCGTATAGGCAGTCCGCCCCTCATAGACGGAAAAAACGCCAAAGGCAAAGGTCCGGCTGGCAGCCATCAGGGGACTTCCTGGTCTTCTGGCCCCATGGGCAAAGGCCGTAATTTTTCCCCTCTCGCGGGTCAGAAGAACCAGGCGCCTGTCATATTCACCTGATGGCGCAGAGAGAAGGACCATGCCTGTCACAGACTCGCTCTCCCGCATCCTTCTCCCCCTTCCTCGCAGAAATATCCCCCCTGGATCTTCCCTTCCAGCGGTCTTTCCATTGTATTTCCATCATACTCGTTGTAAATACAACATCTTTTAGAGATCCTTTACATTATACCCATAATTTTTCATATAAAGCTCGCTGTCCCGCCACTCCCGGCGCACCTTCACCCAGAGCTGCAGATTCACCTTGGCATCCATCATGTGCTCGATTTCCCGGCGGGCATCCGAGCCGATCCTTTTGAGCATCGCCCCGCCCTTGCCTATGACAATTCCCTTGTGGGAATCCTTTTCACAGATAATGCTGGCCTCCACATCGATAATCCCGTTGGGACGCTCCTGCATCTTCTCTATGGTCACCGCAATTCCGTGGGGAATCTCATCGCTCAGAAGGCGGAGGGCCTTCTCGCGGATCAGCTCTGCCGCGATCTGGCGCATCGGCTGGTCCGTGACGGTCTCCTCATCATAAAACTGCGGCCCCTCCGGCAGATACTTAAAAAGGAGAGAAAGGAGCAGCTCCTTGTTTGTCTCCTTCAGGGCAGACAGAGGCACGATCTCCGCAAAATCACACACATCCTTATACACATCAATGTATGTCAGGATATCCTCCCTCTTCTTCAGCTTATCAATTTTATTGATCACCAGAATAACAGGAATATTGGTCTTTCCCAGCTCCTCCGCAATATGGCGCTCCCCTGCTCCGATGAAGGTGGTGGGCTCCACCAGCCAGAGAATCACATCCACCTCCTGGAAGGTATGCTCCGCCGCGCTCACCATATACTCGCCAAGCTTATTCTTTGCCTTGTGAATTCCCGGCGTATCCAAAAAAACAATCTGCCCCCGAGAATCCGTATAGATTGTCCGTATCTGGTTACGGGTAGTCTGAGGCTTATCCGAGGTGATCGCGATCTTCTGTCCGATCAGATGGTTCATCAGCGTGGACTTTCCCACATTCGGTCTTCCTACCAGGGCCACAAAGCCCGATTTCTTTTGTGCCATATCTTCCATCCTACTTTTTGTCTCCTTTTCCTTGAATGGCAGAATGTCTCAGTGATACAAGCTTTCTGTTGTGCAGAACATACCGCTGCTTTCCCGGATCTGTCCGCCGTTTCCAATCGCACACAGGGCGTCTGTTTTCAAAATCTCCTCCAGAATGCCAGCCAGCGCCTGGATATCTGCCTGGCTTACATTTAGGATCTCCTCTCTCTCCCTCTGCACCTCCTGGTCCGTCACGCCGGAGAGACAGGCAGACAGATTCCGCGCGCCCTTTGCCGCCGGTGTAAGGGGAGCGTCCACCTCACTCATGGTTCCAATCACATAGCGGGTCATATCCCGCTCGTCGGCTGCAAACTGGCGCAGATAATCCGGAATTCCCTCGTACGTGCTGTTTGTTCCGGAAAGCCCAGGATCCCGGTAGGACACCAGATAGCCCTTTCCATAGCGGCTGAATCCGCTCATGCATCCATACGCGCCCCCCTTTACCCGCAGATTCGTCCACAGGTAATCATAATTCAAAATCACCTTCAGCACTCTGAGCGCTCCCGTATAATGCTCCGGTGCAAAATGGCCGCAGCGGGCCACATAATTTACCTGGGATGCCGTGGCAAAGCCTTCGTTCTTATTCCTCCTCTCAAAGGAGAAGGGGTGCTTTTGAACAGGAGTCTTAAACAGCCTCTCCTTAAAGGCGGCCAGCTCCCCTGGCAGATACCCATACCCTTCCGCATCCGCGGTATAGCTCACCAGGAAATTGCCCTCTGCAAACAGCTGCTCCGCCGTATTTTTTAATTTATCTGCCAATTTTTTCCGATATTCGGGCTCTTTTCCATATCTTCTTGCGGCATTCTCCAAAAATTGATAATATCCAATTCCTCCAACACTGTCATCAAAGGCAGATGCGGCGTCAAAATAGGAGGAGGCCCGGCCCACCGCCGCCCCGTGAAAGCCATTTTCCATCTTCATCCGCGCCCGGGAGCAGGTCTCATCCAGAATCTCTCCCAGCCGTTTTTCGTCATCCAGCTGTGATTTCGTGAGGATCTCCCCGATCACAGAAAAGGCAAACGGCAGCCTGGCATATAGGACCTTAGCCTTCGCACAGAAAAAGCCCTGAAACGCCCCGTCCCGTCCTGGGTAGGAGACCACAGAGAAATCAATGCCCCCGCTGTTCAGATAGATCTCACTGCTCAGATCCTGATAGGTGTGTTCCTCCGTATTTACATAGCCCAGGATAGATTTCAGCAGCCCCACATAGGGGAGATCCTCCTGAGGCACTGCCATGGCATCAAACAGAATCCGCAGATATCCGATTCCCGAGGTGAAGAGGGGCGTATGAATTACCCTGACGCCTGCCTCCTTCTTCTCCTCATACACAAAGCGGCTTCCCTCGCGGGCGATGTCCCCCCGGGACAGCATCGGTATCTTTTCCAGATCCTCCGGGCGGGAGGGCTCCTCCTGGTACGCCTTCAGTGCCCTCGTCTCCTCTGCGAGGCCTGCAAGCTCCTTTGCGGAGAGCGCCGCCCTGCGCTCTGCCAGCGCATCCGCCAGTGCCTTCTCCTCGCGGGCTGTCTGCCCTGGGCTGGGGCTCACCGTGAGGACTGCCTCATGGGGATTGTCCAGAAGAAAGCTCCGGATCAGGCCCTCAAAATATCCCTTCTCCACGCCCTCCCTTAAGGCATCAAAGGTCTTCTGATAGCAGAGGTGGAGCATAGGGTCCCCGTCATAGAGCCAGCTGTCCATGCACCAGAGGCCGTACATGAGCCCCTTGGGCGCCGAGCCGTAGTCTGCCTCCCTGTAGCGGAATTCGTAATAGTTCAGCCCCGCAAGCAGGCTCTTCTTGTCGATTCCCTGATCTGCCAGGCGCCTTAAGACTGACTTGACCACGGACAGGAATTCCTCCTTCTGCTCCCGCTCCGCATTCTTGGCGATCACGGAAAAATATGGCTGGAGAATTCCATTTTCATATCCGCCCAAAATATCCTGTCCAATATGCGCATCGATCAGCGCCTGCTTTAAGGGAGCTCCCGGCGCGTGGATCAGTGCATACTCCAGGATCTGAAAGCCCACATAGAGCTCTGGATCCAGATCAGTGCCCACCACCGTATTGATGGAGAGATAGGTCTTGGCCCTTGTGCTCTCCTCCTCTGTGATCGAGTAGGTGATCTCCTCGTCCACCGGCCTCTCAAAGGCCCTCTGCAGGGGAATCGCAGACTGCGCCTTGCAGTCTGCTCGGTCGTATCCGCTCAGGTATGCCCGATCCAGCCACTCCAGCTTTTCGGCCATATCCATATTTCCATAGAGATAAATGTAGCTGTTGGCGGGATGGTAGTAATTCTTGTGAAAATCGATAAATTTTTCATAGGTCAGGGACGGAATCTCCGCCGGGTCCCCGCCGGACTCATACTGATACGGTGTATCCGGGAACAAAATCCGGCGCGTATATCGGTCCAGCACGCTCTCCGGCGAGGAAAATGCCCCCTTCATCTCATTGTACACCACGCCATTGATCGTAAGAGGCGCCTCCGGGTCCTGCAGCTCATAATGCCAGCCCTCCTGCCTAAAAATCTTCGGCTCGCGGTAAATCGACGGATGAAAGACTCCATCGAGATATACATCCATGAGATTCTGAAAATCCTTATCATTGCAGCTTGCCACCGGATACACCGTCTTATCCGGATACGTCATGGCATTCAAAAAGGTGTTGAGGGATCCCTTGACCAGCTCCACAAAGGGATCCTTCACAGGAAATTTCTCAGAGCCCTCCAGCACGCTGTGCTCCAAAATATGGGGAAGGCCTGTGCTGTCGTCCGGCGGCGTGCGGAAGCCGATAAAAAACACCTTGTTCTCGTCCTCATTCGCCATAAGAAAAACGCGGGCGCCGCTCTTTTTGTGTTCCAGCACAATTCCCTGGGAATCCATCTCCTCAATGCGTCTCTCCGTCACAAATTGATACGCGGAAAGCGCCTTTATCTGTTCTAATTTTCTCTCATCCGCCATATACGTCTCTCCTATCTCGCGTTTTTCTACATGTTGCCCATTAATCGGTCTTTTATAATAGATGCCCACTCCCTGACACACAGGTGGACAAACAGCACCGGATCAGAATCCGCTGAGATTCCATATACATTTTCCAGGCCCCACCGCTCAGCTGTCAGCCGCGCGCGGAAAATATGGTAATTGCTCGTGAGAATTCCGATCTCCTCCGGCCGGTCCGCCGCCACCAGATAGCGGCCGGGAACCTTCTGCGGCATCATGGGCGGTCTTTTGAGGCGCTCCAGCTCTGTATGGCGCTCGATCAGAACCTTGCTGTAGGCAATATTTTCCACCGTGCTCACGGAGCGCTCCTCTAAAAGCATGTTCTCCGGTTTTACCCCGTTATATACCAGATAATCATACATGACCCGCGCCTCGCTCTTTGCCTCCCCCGGCGCCTTCCCGCCGGACAGGATCAGAATGGTATCGGGATTTTTTTCCGTATACGCAATGGCCTTATCCAGACGCTTCTTTAAGGTATCGCTGACCGTGTGCTCCTTTCCCATAGCTCCCAGGACAATCACGTAATCCAGGCCGCCATGATCCGACGCCGCAGCTCCCCAGAACACCAGGGCACAGGTCACCAGCAGGCTCACAAGCCCTGCAAGGCAGGTGGTAACAACGCTGACAGGCACCCACAGGGGAATCTGCTCCCGATTTTTGACATAATACCATTTCCCATAAACCAAAAAGAGCAGCAGGGCAGAAAAAAACAGCCAGATAAAGGCAAAGGAGGTGCCAATGCCCGCATACAGGACAATTACTGCAAAATATACAGCACACAGCACTGCCATGCCTATCAGAATCCCTTCAACCATACGGCCGCCTCCTGTCGATTGCTCCGATCCCTGCTTCCCGCCGCACAGCCCCTGGGCTAAACGGCATCAGTCCTTTTCCGCAGGATATCATACACTTCCACGTCTGCTCCCAGATCCACCCAAAGCCGCTGCCGGGGATGCGGAGCGCTCTCCTGTGCATTGCCCTCTTCATCCCGTATTTCCCGGACAACCGCCTGGAGATTCCTCCCATCCGGCTTCATCACCTCAATGGTCTCTCCAAGAGAAAATTTGTTCTTCTGCTCGATCCTAAAGGAGCCCTTGGGTCCAATCTCCTCCACTGTACCCAGGTAGGTATAGTTCTTTACATACGTATTGCTGTGATAGATCTGCGCGTCCTCCGTGGGCTTCCCAAAATAGAATCCGGTGGTAAATTCCCGATAGGTGCACTTTCCTATCTCCTCCTTATACCACTCCATATGCTCCCGGTACAGGGCTGGCTCCCTCTGAAAATCGTCAATCGCCCTCCGGTATGTCCGCGCCACTGCCGCCACATAGAGGGCGGTCTTCATCCGCCCCTCAATTTTAAAGCTGTCAATCCCTGCCTCCACAAGCTCCGGGATATGCTCGATCATGCACAGATCCTTGGAATTAAAGATATAGGTCCCCCGCTCCCCCTCGTAGACCGGCATATATTCCCCAGGACGGGTTTCCTCCACCAGGGAGTACTTCCAGCGGCAGGGGTGAGTGCAGGCCCCCTGGTTGGCATCCCGGCCAGCCAGAAAATTGCTCAGCAGACAGCGTCCCGAATAGGAAATACACATGGCACCGTGGACAAAGCTCTCTATCTCCATATCTGCAGGGATATGCGCCCGGATCTGCCGAATCTCCTCCAGGGAGAGCTCCCGGGCCGATACCACGCGCTTTGCCCCCAGCCTGTGCCAAAATTGGTATGTACCATAATTGGTGTTGTTTGCCTGGGTGCTGATGTGGATGTCCGTCTGCGGCAGGATCCTTCTCGCAATATCAAATATTCCGGGATCCGATATGATCAGAGCATCCGGCTTCACCTGCCGCAGCTCTTCAAAATAAGCCTCCACCCCCGGAAGATCCTCGTTATGCGCCAAAATATTGGCTGTCACGTAGACTTTAACTCCCCTCTCATGGGCAAAGGCAATTCCCTCCCGCATCTCTTCAATTGAAAAATTGTGGGCCTTCGCCCGAAGGCCGAAGGCCTCACCGCCGATGTACACTGCATCCGCGCCATAGACCACGGCTGTCCTCAGTACATCCAGGCTTCCGGCGGGTATCAATAATTCTGTCTTTCTCATCTTTCTCTCCTGCCGGGCTCTCCGGCCCCTTGCTTACTGCCTCTTAACACTTACTGCCACCCCATCCCCCACAGAGAGGATGGCTGTCTCCAGCGCCTCATGGTGCTTCAGCTCATAGAGATATTCCCGCATCCGGCTGTGAATGGTCCTGCTTCTCCGGGGAAGGGCAAACCGTGACAGGGCTGCCTCCCCATCCTGAAGCACATTGTCGGAGACGAGCACTCCGCCAGCCGGCATCAGCGCAAGAATCCCCGGAAGCCAGGCCGCATACTGTCCCTTGGCCGCGTCCAGAAATACGAAATCAAAGCTCCTTCCTGCCAGGCGCTCCAGCCATTCCCCCGCATCCCCCTCGAGAAGGGTAATGCGCTCCTCTGCCCCGGCCCTGCGGAAGTTTTCCCTGGCCGCGGGAATTCTCTTCTCATACTTTTCAATGGTTGTGATATGACAGTTCTCCGGCATCACCCGGCACATGAGCAGAGAGGAATACCCCACTGCTGTTCCGATCTCCAAAATATTGGAGGGAGCGGCTGCCGTGATGAGCGTCCTGAGAAGAGCCCCTGTCTCTCTGCGGATGATGGGGACAAGCGCTTCCCTGGCCTCCTCTTCAATAGAATCCAGCAGGCTTCCCTGGCTGGATTCAAGTGAATCTATATATTCTGTAATCCTCGGATTTACTATCATGGAGCCTCTTCCCCGGCAGCATCTGCAATCCAGCCGCCCTCTTCTTCCATCTCTTCTTCGGCGCTCTCCTCTCCGCCTATGTCCCCGCTGCCTTCTTCCTGCTCCTCATAAAGCGCAGCGGCAGGAACGCCTGCGGCCTCTGCCGGCAGGCCTTCTGCCGCAGAAGCGTCTGTGGTCAGAGCGGCTTCTGTCTCTGCTGACAGGGCATCCTCCGATGCCGGAGCAGCCGTGGTCTCCGGGGCTGCCTGCGTCTCCTGCACGAGGTCCTCCTTTGGCGCTTCATTGAGAATCTGCAGGATCTCCTTGGAGGTCATAGAGGTGTTGAGTGTATAGGTTCCCGGATAAATATCGCTGTAGTCGTAGAACATTCCCTGGAATACAAAAGCAAACTCATTGGTAATCAGGCCGTACTCCGCCAGGAGGGCGGCTGTGTCCCTCAGGGAATCATCCGGAGATATATCCACCTGCACATCCCTTCCAGGCTCCTCATCCACTGCCTCCGCGTAAAAAATCTCATGGCCAAAGGCAAAGCCCCGGGTCACTGCCTCATACAGCAGAAGGATAATCAGCGCATAGACAATCAGCTTGACCGATATGCAGATGACCGCGGTGGTTATTTTGTTGATCTCCCTGGTGGTTCTGCTCATAATCCACCCTCCTTGAATGCCGTTATACTTCCATAATAATCGGCAGAATCATAGGATTTCTCTTCATCCGTTTCCACAGAAAATCGCTCAGGCTGTCCTTGATAATATTCTTGAGCTTGCCCCAGTCTGTGACATTTTTTTCCATGCAGCTCTCCACCGCATCTGCCACGATGCTGTGGGCCTCCTCCAGAAGGTCCTCAGATTCCCGGACATACACAAAGCCCCGGGACACAATATCCGGACCTGCGAGAAGCTGATTGGAGTGCTTCTCCAAGGTAAGCACCACCACAATAATTCCATTCTGCGCCAGATTCTGCCGATCGCGCAGCACAATATTTCCCACATCTCCCACGCCGAGCCCATCCACCAGGATGCCGCCCGCAGTCACGTGGTCGATAACCTCGCAGCTGTCCTCATCGATGGCAATCACATCTCCTGAGTTGACCAAAACTGCCCGTTCCTTGGGAACCCCCATAAACTCCGCCAGCTCCTTCTGCGCCACCCGATGGCGGTACTCTCCATGGATGGGGATGGCGAACTTGGGATGAATCAGGGAATAAATAAGCTTCAAATCCTCCTGGCAGGCATGGCCTGACACATGGGTATCCTGACAGATCACCTGCGCGCCCTTCATCGACAGCTCATTGATCACGTTGGCCACTGCCTTCTCATTGCCCGGGATGGGATGCGAGCTCAAAATCACCACATCTCCCGGCATGATGGACACCTTCTTGTGGATGCTCGCCGCCATGCGGGAGAGGGCCGCCATGGACTCTCCCTGGCTTCCCGTGGTGATGAGCACCGTGGACTCCGGCGGATAATTTTTCAGATGCTCAATATCAATCAGGGTTCCTTCCGGTATATGAATGTAGCCCAGCTTGCTGGCAATATCAATAACCGTCACCATGCTCCGGCCTTCCACCACCACCTTGCGTCCATATTTGTAGGCCGTATTTACAATCTGCTGTACCCGGTCCACGTTGGATGCAAAGGTTGCCACAATAATGCGGCGCTTGGTGTGCTCCGCAAAAATGGCGTCAAAGGTCTTTCCCACCGTGCGCTCCGACATGGTAAAGCCCGGCCGGGTGGCGTTCGTGCTGTCTGCCATGAGGGCCAGCACGCCCTTCTTCCCCAGCTCCGCAAAGCGCTGCAGATCAATGGGATCACCAAAAACCGGCGTATAATCGATCTTATAGTCACCTGTGTGAAGCACTGTGCCCGCCGGTGAAAAGATTGCCAGGGCGGACGCATCCTGAATGCTGTGGTTCGTCTTTATAAATTCTACCCGGAAGCATCCCAGATTCACGGACTGGCCGTGCTTTACCACCTTGCGCTTGGTGGACTTTAACAGGTTGTGCTCCTCCAGCTTGTGCTCAATCAGGGCAATCGTCAGCTTCGTTCCGTACACGGGCACATTCACCTGCTGCAAAATGTAGGGCAGGGCTCCGATGTGGTCCTCATGGCCATGGGTGATGACAAAGCCCTTTACCTTGTCAATGTTCTGCTTCAAATAGGTGACATCCGGGATCACCAGGTCAATGCCCAGCATGTCGTCCCCCGGAAATGCAAGGCCGCAGTCCACCACAACGATGCTGTCCTCATACTCAAAGGCAGTGATATTCATTCCGATCTGTTCAAGACCGCCCAGAGGGATAATCTTAAGCTTTCCCTTGCCCGTGTTCCTTCCTCCCTTGGCCGCATGGTGTGCCGCAGGGCGGCTCCCCCTGGCTGCGGTCCTTGGGGTCTGTCCCTTGGCTTCTGCGCTTTTTGCCGCAGGCGCCTTAAGGTCCGCCTTAGGTGCCGTCTTGGAGGCGGCCGCCGTTTTGTCTGCTGTCTTGGAAGCAGCTGGCTTCACATCCGCCTTTTTTGCCGCAGGCGCCTTCCTGGCGGCAGGTCTGCGCGGCTGTCTGCGTGCAGCCGTCTCCGCTGTATTCTCTTTTCCTTCTAAACTCAAATTCATTCC
>CALWMT010000023.1 GCA_944382045.1 uncultured Enterocloster sp.
AAAAGCATGCTTATAAGCAAGCTTAACGCCTGTTTTTGCCCCTGTTTTCCCGCCGTCCTGAACAGTTACATTTTATTTAAAGAAAGGATGTGGATCGTATGCCCTCAATCAAAGCGATCAAAGGCACGCCGGACACATGTACCGGCATCTTCGTTTCGTCCGCTGCTGTCAGCGAATTTCCTGAGCCGGACCGCATGGCCGAGCTTTCCCAGGCTTATCAGAAGGCGCTGGAGGACGCTGATGCAAAGCAGATTTCCACTCTGGTCTTCCCATCTCTCCCCCTGGCAAAGCAGGCATCCCGCATGTTTCCGGCCATCAATGCCCTCTACAAGCTCATGCGCGATTTTCAGGACAGCCATGCACACCCGGAGGAGATCCTCATCTGCTGCGAGGACGATCAGGTGCTCAATCTCTACATGGTTGTCTGGAACATGTACTACGCGGCGGACAAGCCCTCCCGCATGAATGACGGCAGATGGGATTAATCCCGCCTGCCGTCATTTGCCGCCTGAAATATGCCGTGCATCGCCTGTCCCTTTTTCAAAATCTCAGACATTTCCATGCCACTCGATTCCCTGCGCCTTCTTCTCCGTGTAGACCTTAGCATACATCCGGACCGCCTCCTTAAACATCGCAATGGCAGCGTCCAGGGCCATCCTGTTCTCCTCGTCCACCTTCCCATCATCGCTGAGCTCTGCGGCCAAGTCCTCCGCCGTCAGGCTGCTGGCCGCCATCACAGGACGGTTCAGCGTCAGCCCGCACAGAGCTGCTAACGCTGCACAGATATCAACGCTCACCTCAGGCGCCGCCTCATATCCGATCACCGCAATACAATCCCTATGCGCATCAAAGCCCAGCCTTATCATCGGCCTTCCATCCTCGTCCTGCATTGTACAGACACCGGGCGCCTTCTCGGGCACGCCGTAGGCCGTCCGCTCCTGTACAAGGCGGATCATCTTCTTCACATCTGTGGCCATCGTCTTCTCCTCCTCGTCTATCATCCTGCTGTTTCCAGTATCCGCTCCGCACACCGCTCGTCAAGGACAAGCGTGTTGATCAGTCCTCCCCGCAGGGCGCCCAGCACAGCCTCTGCCTTGCTCTCCCCGCAGGCGGCGCACACCACCTCCGGACAGCGCTGGATATCTGCCAGGGAGATCCCAATCATGCGCTCTGACAGGGTGGTCTCCAGCTCATGTCCATATACATCATAGAAATGGCCGCCGATGTGTCCCACCGCTCCCTTGGCCGCCAGCGCCTCCAGCGTTTTTACGCTCAGATAATTGCTCCATGATTTATAGACAATGGATCCCACGCTGGTCAGCATGGCATCTGCACCCCTTGAAAGATCCAGCACACTCCGGATATTCTCCTCCTTAATCAGGCTCTCCTTCAGCTCCCTATTATTCAAAAACAAGGGGGCGTAAATATACCGGTATTTTCCTCCATACGCCGAAGCCAGATCCTTGGCCAGATCCAGGGCATCCTTTTCTGGGCTTTTTATATTGGCCGCACCCATGATCGGCACCACTGTAATGGGGATATTTTTTCTGTGATTGGCACTTATATGCTTCACAATATGGTACAGGGTATTTCCCCAGGAAATACCCACCACCATGCCGTGCTTTACGATGGAATCCAGGTAATAGGCCGCTGCCTCGGCAATTCTTTGAAGCTCCCTTCCCCTGTCCGCGTCCTTGGCCGCAATCACCCGGACCGTTTTAAGGGAAAACAGCTCCTTCAGCCGGGTCTCATAGACGAGATTTCTCTCCCACGGCTCCCGGATATGGATCTGCACGATTCCCAGCTCCCGGGCCTCCTTCAGCATCCGCGAGACCTTAGAGCGGGAGGTATACAGCCGTTCCGCGATCTGGCTCTGGGTCAGCTCTGAATTGTAATACAGATTCGCCACTGCAGCCAGTACATCCCAGCGCTCCTGCACGCTCATGGATTCATAACTTTTCATCTTTTCCATAGCTGTCCCCCAAAACAAGGAAGCCGGTTCCCGCGCCGTCCGCGCCTGAGAACCGGCTTCTGCTGCCACCCTGAAAGGATGACTCTTACTTCACAAATCCCTTTACCTTCTCATAGATGCTGTCTGCATCCAGGCCATACTTCTTGATCAGCTCAAGAGCCGGGCCGGACTCTCCGAATACATCCCGGATTCCGATCCGCAGCATAGGGGTGGGAAGCTTCTCTCCCAGGGTCTCTGCCACTGCGCCGCCGAGGCCTCCGATGATGGAGTGCTCCTCCACAGTCACAACCTTCCCCGTCTTCCTTGCGGCCTCAACCACCAGCTCCTCGTCCAGAGGCTTGATGGTGTGGATATTGATCACCTGAGCACTGATGCCGTCTGCAGCCAGCTTCTCCGCCGCACCCAGCGCCTCGCTCACGCAAAGGCCCGTGGCAATGATGGTGACATCGCTTCCGTCCCGAAGAACGATGCCCTTTCCAATCTCAAACTTATAATCCGGTCTATCATTGATCACGGGAACCGCAAGACGGCCAAACCGCAGATATACCGGCCCCTCATGGTGGTACGCAGCCTCCACAGCCGCACGTGCCTCCACATCATCCGAGGGGTTTAAGATAACCATGCCGGGAATCGTCCGCATCAGGGCCATATCCTCATTGCACTGATGGGTGGCACCGTCCTCGCCGACGGAAATACCCGCATGGGTAGCACCGATCTTTACATTCAGATGGGGATAGCCGATGGAATTGCGCACCTGCTCATAGGCCCTTCCGGATGCAAACATAGCAAAGGTGCTGGCAAAGGGAACCTTTCCTGTGGTGGAAAGTCCCGCAGCGATTCCCATCATATTGCACTCCGCGATTCCGCAGTCAATGTGCCTGTCCGGAAATGCCTTCTTAAATACGCCTGTCTTGGTCGCGCCGGCAAGGTCCGCATCCAAAACTACCAGATTCTCATACTTCTTTCCCAGCTCAACCAGCGCATTGCCGTAGCTCTCTCTTGTGGCGATCTTCTTTACTTCTGGCATAATGCTTCACCTGCCTTTTCCAGTTCTTCCATAGCAATTGCAAACTGCTCATCATTGGGGGCCTTGCCGTGCCAGTCTACATTGTTCTCCATGTAGGACACTCCCTTGCCCTTTACGGTCTTCATGACAATAGCTGTGGGCATCCCCTTGGTCTGCCGCGCCTCGGCAAATGCTGCCCGAAGCTGGTCAAAATCATTTCCATCTGCCACATTGATCACGTGGAAGTTAAATGCTTTAAACTTCTCATCAATGGGGTAGGGGGAGCACACATCCTCGATCCTTCCGTCAATCTGCAGCCCGTTGTTGTCAACGATCACAACCAGATTGTCCAGCTTTCTGTGGCCGGCAAACATGGCTGCCTCCCACACCTGGCCCTCCTCGATCTCGCCGTCGCCCAGCAGGGTGTAGACCCGGTAGCTCTTGCCGCTCATCTTTGCGGAAAGCGCCATGCCCACTGCTGCGGAAATTCCCTGTCCCAGGGAACCGCTGGACATGTCCACGCCCGGAATATGCTTCATATCCGGATGTCCCTGCAGATAAGAGCCCGTGTGGCGCAGGGTCTTCAAGTCCTCAACCGGGAAATAGCCTCTGTTGGCCAAAACTGCATAGAGTCCCGGAGCCGTATGTCCCTTTGACAGGACAAAACGGTCTCTATCCGGATTCTTGGGATCCGCCGGATCGATATTCATCTCTTCAAAGTACAGCAGGGTAAAAAGCTCTGCCGCGGAAAGGGAGCCGCCCGGATGGCCCGCCTTCGCAGAATGCGTGCCCACGATAACGCCCTTTCTCACCTCATTTGCCATCTGTTTTAACTTAAGATTGTCCATACAGCCTCCTTCTCACCCGCGGAATCAATCACCGAACACAGCCCGATAGTCATCCTGGAACTTCTTGATTCCCGCGTCCGTAAGAGGATGCTTGGTCATCTGCTCAATTACCGCATAAGGAACGGTAGCAATATCTGCTCCCGCCAGAGCGCAGTCCGTTACATGGATGGGATTTCTCACGCTGGCAGCGATAATCTCCGTCTCAATTCCGCATACCTGGAACATCTCCGCGATCTCACGGATCAGATCCACGCCGCGCACGCTGATGTCATCCAGTCTGCCCAGGAAGGGAGAGACATAGGCAGCACCTGCTCTTGCGGCCAGCAGTGCCTGATTGGCAGAGAAGATCAGCGTTACATTGGTCTTGATTCCCTCGCTGGCCAGAACCTTTACTGCCTTCAAGCCCTCGATGGTCATGGGGATCTTCACAACCATATTCGGATGGATGGCTGCAATCTCGCGGCCTTCCTTAATCATGCCCTCTGCGTCTACTGTGGTGGCCTTTACCTCTCCGCTGATCGGTCCGTCCACGATGGAAGCAATCTCACGGATTACCTCATTAAAGTCGCGGCCCTCCTTAGCGATCAGAGACGGATTCGTGGTTACCCCACAGATCACTCCCATATCATTTGCTTTCCGGATGTCCTCAACCTTCGCTGTGTCTACAAATAATTTCATAGCTTTCCCTCTCCTTTTCTTAGTTTGATTTATTTGCTCTGCCCATAGTAGGCATTTGCGCCATGCTTCCTATAATAATGCTTGTCCTGCAGGGACTGGGGAGCCTCCTGAATTCTGGGATTGATTAGCTCCGCCCTGGCAGCCATCTTGGCCACCTCCTCCAGAACTACCGCGTTGTGCACTGCCTCCATGCCGTCCTTGCCCCAGGTAAAGGGACCGTGGTTCTTGCACAGCACTGCCGGCACCGCCTCGTAATCCTTATCCTTAAAATAATCCGCGATCAGAACGCCTGTGTTCTTCTCATAGGCCTCCTCGATCTCCTCCTTGGTCAGATTTCTGACACAGGGAATCTCCCCGTACATATAATCTGCATGGGTCGTTCCATAGCAGGGGATCCCGCGGCCTGCCTGCGCCCAGCTGGTGGCCCAGGGAGAATGGGTATGTACAATCCCGCCGATCTTCGGAAACGCCTTGTAGAGCTCCACATGAGTGGCGGTGTCAGAGGAGGGATTGTATCTCCCCTCGATCTTGTTCCCCTCAAGATCCACCAGAACCATATCATCCGGCGTCAGCTTATCGTAATCCACTCCGCTGGGCTTGATCGCAAAGTATCCGGTCTCCCGGTCGATCTCGCTGACATTTCCCCAGGTGAAGGTCACCAGTCCATGCTTGGGAAGCTGCATATTTGCCTCATACACACGGCGCTTCAATTCTTCTAACATCTCTTTGCCCTCCATTCTAAAAAGTTTTTGCTCTGCTCAGTAGCCTCTTTCTGTCTATGCTATTAGAATAACACCAGCCGCGTCAACTTGCAACATTTTCTCACATTCTGCACATTTGTTCATTTTTCTATATTTTGTTTAACCGCGCAAAATATCTGGCATATGCTTCTTATTCTATAAGTTTAGCAAAAAGAACAATAAATAAAACAAAATTATCATAAAATTGTTGATTTTATGATTATTATACGGTATAATGGGAGCATCATAGGAGGTTCAAAATGAAAAATGAACAATTTAATGTTCTTTTTATCCAGACAGATCAATGGTCTGAGCGTTTTACCGGGTATGGAGGGTGCCGCTCCATCATGACCCCCACCATTGATCAGCTGGCAAGGGACGGAATCGTATTTTCTAATTGCTACAGCAGCTGTCCGGTCTGCATC
Organism: uncultured Enterocloster sp.; assembly: GCA_944382045.1. Taxonomy (GTDB): domain Bacteria; phylum Bacillota; class Clostridia; order Lachnospirales; family Lachnospiraceae; genus Enterocloster. The sequence continues at coordinate 5,670 of CALWMT010000023.1, forward strand.
CCTGCCAGGCGCAGCCTGATGACGGGGACCTTTCCCAAGACCCACGGAGACCGGGTATACAGCGATCGGATGCTTATGCCCGACGCCTGCACGCTGGCAGAGGCGTTCTCCAAGTCCGGCTATCAGACCATGGCCGTGGGCAAGCTCCATGTCTATCCCCAGAGAAGCCGGATCGGCTTTGACGAGGTGATTCTCCAGGAGGAGGGGCGCTACGAATTCGGCGTAACCGATGATTATCAGATCTGGCTGGGCGAGCACGGGATGACCGGCCGCGAGTTCATGCACGGCATGGGGAACAACACCTATTATACCAGGCCGTGGCCGCTGCCGGAGGAGGCACATCCCACCTCCTGGGCCACCGCCCAGATGGTACGCCAGATCCAGAGAAGGGATCCTCTGCGGCCCTTCTTCTTCTACCTGTCCTATCAGTTCCCGCATCCGCCGCTGGTGCCTCTCCAGGCCTACCTGGATATGTACCGTGAGGATGAGATGCCGGCGCCCTTACGTGACGACTGGGTGGACGACAGCTTTATCATGCAGGAGATGACCGCGCCTGCCAGACATTACACCGAAAAGGAGATCCGGCTGGCCAAGCGGGCGTATTTTGCCCAGTGCACACACATTGACCACCAGATCCGCCTGGTGCTGGGCGCCCTCCGTGAAAATGGCCTTCTTGACCATACTCTGATCGTCTTTGCCAGCGACCACGGCGAGATGCTCTTTGACCACCAGATGGCTGGCAAGCGGTGCTTCTACGAGAACTCCGCCCATATCCCCTTCCTTCTCTCCGGACGGCCTGTGGCTGCCTTAAGAGGCAGAACGGACGACCGGCTGGCCTGTCTGGAGGACGTGATGCCCACGCTCCTTCATTTCTGCGGCATCGAGATTCCTGACACGGTGGAGGGGCTGGATCTGCTGGGAGAGCAGCGGCGCAGCTGGCTCTATGGAGAGATCAGCGACGGGCCCAAGGCCACCCGGATGATCCACGACGGAAGACATAAGCTCATCTATTATCCCTATGGGAACCGGGTCCAGCTCTTTGATCTGGCAGAGGATCCGAACGAGGAGCGGGATGTAAGCGGCAGCCCGGCGTACGCCGATGTGCAGAGGAGGCTGGAGGGACTTCTCATGGATTCCCTGTACGGCCCAGACCGCGCATGGATAGAGGATGGACACCTGTGCGGTGTTCCTGCACCGGAATATACAGAAAAGCCGGATTACGGCTTCTCCAACCAGAGAGGACTTCACTGGCCGGTCATGCCGCCCACTGCGCACTGACCACGAGAGACGAGTGAGAGGATCTGCCCGGTTTCTTCCGGGCAGCTGCCATAGAGCGCAGCGCTTCGGACGCCTGCCGCCTGGAGCGCTGCGGCAAAACAGCAACTATCAACACAGCAGCAGAAAGAAAGGGGTAACAGATGGTAGATTTAAAGGCAAAGCCATTCTATTTGTCAGACAGTGATATAGAATGGGTACAGGAGACCATTCAGGGCATGACGCTGGAGGAGAAGATCGGACAGCTCTTCATCATGCTGGACCGGAAGAAGGACAGAGCAGAGACAAAATATATTTTTGACAACTATCACATCGGAGGCTGCCGCTATCAGAACGAGCCCGGTGAGAGGATCTACGAGCAGAACAAATATTATCAGGAGTGCAGCAGGATCCCGGTGCTCATCGCCTGCAACTGCGACAACGGCGGAAGCGGCGCCTGCTCCGACGGAACCCATATTGCCACTGCGGCGGCCTGCGGCGCATCGGAGGGAAGCTCCGTGGCCTACGATGTGGGCTATGTAAGCGGCCGGGAGGGTACGGCTGTGGGCTGCAACTGGGACTACGGTCCTGTCTGCGACCTTCTCTTTAATTGGAGAAATACCATTGTAAACACCCGCGCCTACGGCAAGGATGTAGATGCCGTGATCGCAAACTGCCGGGCTTACATCAAGGGTGTGCAGGAAAGCGGAATGGCCGCCTGCTGCAAGCACTTCCCCGGAGACGGCGTGGAGGAGCTGGATCAGCACCTGGTAATGGGCGTCAATACCTTCAGCTGTGAGGAGTGGGACGCCACCTTCGGAAAGGTGTATAAGACCATGATCGACGATGGAATCCGCAGCATCATGGCCGGCCACATTGCCCTTCCCGCTTACTCCCGCAAGCTCCGCCCCGGCATCAAGGACGAGGAGATCATGCCGGCCACCCTGGCGCCCGAGATCCTTACCGGACTCCTGCGCGGCCAGCTGGGCTACAATGGCCTGATTCTCACAGATGCCTCCCACATGGCAGGAATGACCTGCTCCATGCCGAGAAGCCAGCAGGTTCCCAGAGCGATCGCTGCAGGCTGCGACATGTTCCTCTTCTTCAATGATATCGAGGAGGACTTCGGCTATATGATGGACGGCTACAAGAACGGAATCATCTCCGAGGAGCGCTTAAACGATGCCCTGCTGCGCATCCTTGGCCTAAAGGCATCCTTAAAGCTGCATGAGAAGCAGAAGAACGGCACGCTGGTGGGAAGTAAGGACGCACTCAGCGTCATCGGCTGTGCAGAGCATCAGGAGTTAGCCGCAAAGGCCGCCGATATGAGCATCACCCTTGTAAAGGATACGAAGCATGTGCTTCCGGTGACTCCCCAGACCCACAAGCGCGTATGCGCCTTTGTCATCAGCAGCCCGCCCATCTCCAGGAAGAACCGCCCCGATCCCGTAAAGGATATTGTGAAGGACGAGCTGGAGAAGGCCGGATTCGACGTGCACATGCACGAGAGCTACTACGATCTGGTTCTCAAGGAGGGCATCAGCCTGGAGACCGAGCTGAAATCTGTAGTGATCGGCAAGGTAGAGGAGTTTAAGAAAAAATATGATGCGGTATTCGTCTTCATCAACATGAAGGGATACGCCCAGGAGAACAATGTGCGCCTGAGCTGGTCCATCGGACATTCCGTGGAGATCCCCTGGTATATGCAGGAGGTTCCCACTGTATTCATATCCCTCAACTACACCAACCATCTTCTGGATGTGCCCATGGCCAAGACCTTTATCAATGCCTATGCGCCCACCAGAGAGGTGATCCGCCAGACCATCGAGAAGGTGGAGGGCCTTTCTCCCTTCAAGGGAACCTATGACGACAATGTATTCTGCGGGAGATGGGATACCCGGCTATAATGAGAGGTAACAGCTCAGCCGTCTGAGCTGTCACAAAAAGACAGGGAGATTTAGGTATCCTATGAAAAATAAGAAGGGCGTTATCTACAAACGCAAGAATGAGATACTTCAGGAACTTTATAAAAGCAAAAAGGTACTGGTCGACGACCTGGCAAAAATGCTGCACGTCTCCCCCATCACCATCCGCAGAGACTTGGACGAGTTTCAGGCTGAGGGAATCGTGGAGCGGTTCTATGGCGGCGCTGCCCTGGTAGAGGGCGCGCTGTCCGCAGACCCCTCCGAGAGAAGCGACGGGGATCTGGCACAGCTGTGCAAGGAGAGAATCGCAAAAGAAGCCGCCGGACTGGTACAGGAGGGAGATACTCTGTTTTTAAACAGCAGCTCCACCGCCCTTCTGATACTCAAATACCTGAAAGGCCGGCAGGTTACCGTGATCACAAACAATGGGAAGGCGATGCAGATGGACATTGATCCCCAGATTGAGCTGGTTCTCACCGGCGGGGAGGTCAACTGGTACAAAAAGTCCATGGTAGGGGATTTTGCCCTCCAGATGCTGCGCAAGCTGCGGGCAGACAAGTGCTTCCTAGGCGTAAGCGGGATCAATGAGGACGGGGAAATCACCACAGCCGTTCTCCAGGAGACCATGATCAACAGCCTCATGATCGAGCAGACAAAGGACATGGTTGTCGTCCTGGCAGACCACTCCAAAATTGGCTCTCAGAACAATTTTGTAATTGCCCGGCTCAACCAGATCACGCACCTAATAACGGACGAGAAGGCGGATCCCAAGCTGCTTTCCGCGCTCAAGCGCCAGAATGTCACCATTCTGACTGCTCCTCTTGATTAGAAAATGCCTTAACTGGCAGGAGGAGCTGACAGGACATGCAGAAAAAAGTCCCCCAGGCCGCAGATTGCGCTGCGGCCTGGGGGACTTTTATGCTGTGCATTTTAATATAACTTACGATACAGAGCCTCGAAGTCCTCCTGCTTTTTCTGATAAAAATTCCGCGTATCCTCATCCGGCGTATACACTCGGGATGTATCGCCGGCGCGGGAGGCCTGGAAGGCAGATGCGTAATCCGCAAAAAGGCCCAGCGCCATCGCTCCCTGGATCCATGCGCCCAGAGCCGTAGCCTCCTCATTGGAGAACAGACTCACCGGCTCCCGCAGAATATCCGCCTCCAGCTGAGCAAAGATCGGATTCTTCGTCAGGCCGCCGCAGATGCGCACGGAACGAATCTCCCCGGTATATCCGCGGATAATGGAGAGGTTCACATTTATCTCATGGCAGATTCCCTCCAGTATCGCCCGCGCGAAATCCCCCCTGGAAGCTGAGAGACTGACGTGGTGGAAGGATGCCTCTGCCCGGCTGTTCCAGTCCGGTGTAGCCCGCCCCTGGAAATAGGGCAGCGCGATCACCGGGCTTCCCTTTGCATCTGAGACCTCCTGATTGATGACACTATAATCCGACGGACTGCACTCTGGATAAAAGGACCGCAGAAACCAGTCAAAGGCAGAGCAGCAGGTGAGTACACTGCTCTCCAGCAGATACCGCCCTGGAACCGCCGAGGCACTGCAGATCACATGGGGCTTCACTGCGTCCGGTATCGCGTCAATCCCCGCCAGAAGGAAGGCGCCGGTGCCGGTCGTAATCTCAACCTCCCCATTGTGGAGAATTCCCAGCCCCAGGGCCGCGCACTGCTGGTCGCCTCCTGCGCTGACCACCGGAATCCCCGCCGTGAGTCCCACCGCGGATGCCACCGAGGGAAGCAGGCGGCCGGCTGTGCCTGCCGGCGGGATGAGCTCGCAGAGCTTCTCCCTGTCCACCCCGAAGATTTCCAAAAGCTCCTCATCCCAGGAGCAGCTCTTAAGATTCATCAGCAGGGAACGGCTTCCATATGTATAGTCCGTATAAAATCCGCCTGTCATAATCCGCATCAGATAGTCGGGAATGACAGCCAGCTTAAAGGCCTTCTGATAGAGCTCCGGCTGGTTCTCCCGAATCCACGCCATCTTGCAGGCAGAAAATACGGGATTGATGCGCGAGCCTGTCTTTGCGAAGATTATGTCCTGGGAATCCTTCAGCTTTTCTTCATATATAATCGTGCGCTTGTCCTGCCACATGATGGCCGGGGCAAGAGGCTCTCCCTCCTCTGTCAGGGGAATGACCGAGGAGCGCTGTGCAGTCAGAGAAATCACATCCGGCGTGAGATTCTTCCCGCTGCAAAAATCCGCCAGGACCTTCAGAAGCTCCATGAGGCCGTCCCTCCAGTCAGCAGGATCCTCCTCCACCCTTCCGTCTCCCAGATAGGATGGCCGCTGGATGATCTGATGCTTCATGAGGACCTCCGCCTTCTCATTGTAAAGAATTCCTCTCATGCTCGAGGTTCCCACATCAATTACATAAATATTCATAAGCAAGCACCCCCATATTCACCGCCTGCGTCCCGCCCAAGCCTCGAGGGCATGCGGCTTTGCAGTCGTTCAGCTTTCACAACTTTTTCGTTCATTATAACAGACTCACAAGAAATAATCAATAAAAACTCATATAATGCAGGCAAAAACGATTGATCGATCATAAAAATCGCAATAAGGACGTTTTTGACAAAAAAATCATAAAAACGACCTCGTGTTTTTTTGAAAAAGTTGTTTAAAATATCTTGACAAAGAGAAAAAATAATCATATAATGCACATATAAACCTACAGAACAATCAAATAGGCGTTTTTCGAGAAAGGAGGCAGCAAAAACGAATTTGTCATTTCCTACAAAAATATAAGTGAGGGAGGTTAACAATGAAGAAAAAAACAACAAAACGGGAAATCAAAGATCTGTTTACGGGATTGGCGTTTATATTCCCCAGCTTTCTGGGTTTCCTGATCTTTACGCTGATTCCCGTTATCATTTCTTTATTCCTGAGCTTCAGCCAATGGAACTTCATGGAGGGCTGGGGTGCGATCAAGTTCACAGGACTTGAGAACTACATCCGTCTGTTTACCGATGAGTGGTTCCTCAACTCCTATCGGAACAACATCGTATTCACCGTAGTGACGGTGCCTGCTCTTCTGGCTCTGGGACTGGTAATCGCCGTTATCGTCAACAAGTACATATGGGGCGGCGGCGTGGTCCGTATCCTGATCTTCATTCCGTATATCGCCAGCGTGGTTGCTGTATGTACGGTGTGGATGGTGCTCCTGCAGCCCAGCTATGGTCCCATCAACTCATTCCTGAGGGCCATCGGTATTGAAAATCCGCCTGGCTGGCTGACAGACTTTAAATGGTCTCTGCCCTCCATCATGCTGATTTATGTATGGCAGCAGGTTGGATATTACGCCATCGTGTTTATCGCGGGATTAAAGGGAATTTCTGAGGATGTATATGAGGCAGCCAGCATTGACGGCGCTTCCACCGTCCGTCAGTTCTTCTCCATTACCATTCCGCTGATTTCCCCGACCACCTTCTTCCTGGCGATCATGGGTATCATCGGCTCCTTCAAGGTATTCGATCAGATCAGCGTTCTGACCCAGGGCGGACCCGGAAGCTCCAGCTCCGTTATGGCCTACTACGTATACAGAACCGCCTTCGAATACTTCGACATGGGTTATGCCAACACCCTTGCATGGGCTCTGTTCGTTCTCGTCTTTGCGGTCACCCTGGTACAGTGGAAGCTGCAGAGCAGATTCACCAATGAGTAAGAAGGAGGGCTGGCATGAAAAACACAACAAAAAAATTCAGTGTATCCAAGATTATTTTGACCATCATTTTCTGGGCCATCGGTATTACCATGCTGGTTCCCCTGGTATGGATGATCTCCACTGCCTGCAAGGTGGAGGCAGACGTATTTAACTTCCCCATCGAGTGGATTCCCAAGCGCTGGAATCTGGTGCAGAACATGCAGGAGGTATGGGGCGGCCGCTATAACTTCGGCCTGTACTACATCAACTCCATCAAGGTAGCCGTGCTCGCCACCTTCTTCCAGGTATTCGTATCCGCCCTGGGCGCCTACGGATTCTCCAAGATCCAGTTCAAGGGAAGAGATGCCCTGTTCCTGGCTTACCTGGCTACCATGATGATTCCGCCGCAGGTAACCATCGTATCTCAGTTCATCATCACCAGACAGCTGGGTCTCTACAACACCCATGCAGGTCTGATCGCGATGCTGGCATTCAGTGTATACGGCGTGTTCCTGCTGAGGCAGGCCATGATGGCTGTGCCGGATTCCCTTTCTGAATCCGCCAAGATTGACGGCGCCGGGCATGTGCGGATTTTCTTCCAGATTATCCTGCCCATGGTAAAGCCCTCCCTGGCTACCCTGGCTACCCTGAAGTTCGTATGGACCTGGAACGACTATCAGCATCCCCTGGTATTCTTAAGCAGCCGTGAGCTGTACACCATCCAGCTGGGCATGAAGCAGTTCGCATCTGAGTCCGGAAGCTACTACGCGCTGACCATGGCTGCGGCCGTTTCAGCAATCATCCCCTTAGTAATCGTATTCTTGCTCTGCCAGAGATTCGTCGTTGACGGTATCGCCACTGGCGCAGTGAAAGGATAAAACATATTTTAAAAGGAGGTTCTTTATGAAGAAAACACATTTATTGGCAGCATTAATGGCATCTGCTATGGCAGCTTCCGTACTGGCCGGATGTGGCGGCGGCTCCACAGAGACCGAGGCCGCAGCAGCAGGCGGCTCTGAGGCGGCAGCAGACAGCGGCGAGGCCGCAGCAGACGGCGCTGAGGCCGCTGCAGACAGCGGCGAGGAGATCACCCTCCGCTTCCTTTCCTGGCAGACCGACTACCAGGATCTGAACGAGCAGGTTGCGGCAGCCTACAAGGAGCTGCATCCCAACATCACCGTTCAGTTTGACTATTACGGCGATATGACCGCTACCGAGTACTACAAGAAGGTTGACCTGATGGCCATGGGCGGCGACGAGATGGATATCCTTATGACATCCGCATTCCCGGAGCATGCACAGAGAGCCGCTTCCGGCACCTACCTGGCACTGGATGACTACTTTGCAAATGAGGGTGTAGTTCCTGAGGAGGCCTACTCCATCATTCAGAAGGTTGATGACAAGATCTACGGCATCCCCGGTGATTTGAAGTCCTGGTTCGTGCTGATCAACAAGGACATGCTGGATGCAGCAGGCCTGGAGGTTCCCTCTCTTGACTGGACCTGGGATGACTACCGCGAGTATGCGAAGGCCATGACCACCGGCGAGGGCGCAAGCAAGATCTACGGCTCCTACTTCCACTCCTGGGATCACTACGATTACATGGGCATGTGGTCCACCTATCCGGACAACCCCATGTTCAAGCTGGATATGTCCGGCGTGAACTTTGACGATCCCGATTTCAAGGATTGGCTGCAGTTCCGCTACGACTTAGAGCAGGTTGACAAGTCTTCCGTATCCTACGGCGATGTGAAGTCTCTGAACATGAACTACCGTGATAAGTTCTTCAAGGGCGAGATCGCAATGCTGCCCATCGGAAACTTTATCGTTCCCGAGCTGGACGACCAGGATAAGTATCCGCACGAGTTCACCACCACCTTTGCTCCTATCCCCGCATGGAAGGATGCAGAGCCCGGAACCACCTACACAGAGTCTCACTTCTACTCTGTAAGCACGAATTCTAAGCATCCTCAGGAGGCGTATGATTTCATCCGCTTCTACACCACCGAGGGTATGAGAATCCGTGGAATCAGCGTTTCCGCCGAGGCTGGAATTGACAAGATGGAATTCATGGATATGCAGATCGAGGATCCGACCTACATCGATGTTGAGGCTCTTGAGGCTGTAATGAACAACCCCGCATGGAAAGATCTGGTATATACCAACGTTCCTTCTTACAACAAGGAAATGTCCCAGCTGATGCTGGATGAGTGCTCCAAATTCCTTCTGGGAACAGATACCATTGACAATGCAATATCTTCCCTGATTACAAACGGAACGCAGCTCATGAAAGACAAAGGCGGCCAGTAAATTTTTCAGAGGGAGATGAAAATCTCCCTCTTTCTTTTTACCTGCACAACAGAGAACACTTACATTTTTAGGAGGCGCATGATGTTATATCCACAGATGACCCAGACACGAATGCGGTTCAGTCTTGACGGAGTATGGGATTTCAAGCTCCTTGGCGCAGACGATTCCAAGGATGCCAAGGAGCCGCTGGCTGATGCCATCCTCATGCCGGTCCCCTCTTCCTACAATGATATATATGAGGGCCGGGATTTCCGTGACCATGTCGGCGACATGGTGTATGAGAGGGAGGTAATGGTCACGCCGGCCATGAAAAGCGGACGGCTGATGCTGCGCTTTGCCAGCGTCACCCATAAGGCTCAGGTGTACTTAAACGGAACTCCTCTCGGCGGACACAAGGGCGGCTTTCTCCCCTTTGAATTCGATATCACCGAGGCGGCTGTCATCGGATCCAACCGCTTGACGGTCTACGTGAACAACATTGTGGACAATACGACTCTTCCCGCCGGGCGTCTGGTTCACCAGCAGTTCCCCGGACTTCCGGAAGAGGTCCACAATTTCCCCAACTTCGACTTCTATAACTACAGCGGCATTATGCGTCCGGTCTGCCTCTACACCACGCCCAAGACCTATATCGAGGACATCGTAGTCCAGGGTAAAATGGACGGAAGCTTTTCCTGGAGGGTGACGGCGGGCGGAGCGGCTGCGGAGAATGCCCGGATCTCTGTTCGGATTCTTGATCCAAAGGGGAGCTGCGTATTTGAAGGCGCAGGATCAGAGGGAGCCGGACATCTCAGTGAGGTGCTTCTCTGGGATACGGAGCATCCCAATCTTTACCAGCTGGAGGCTTCCCTCCAGGCGGAGGACGGCAGCGCAGACTGCTATGCGGAGAGCTTCGGCTTCCGGGAGGTTTCCATCAAGGACTGCCGGATCTGCCTGAACGGAAAGCCCGTGTACCTCCGGGGCTTTGGAAAGCATGAGGATACTCCGGTAAATGGAAGGGGATTTAATCAGGTATATAATGTAAAGGATATCGCCCTGCTCAAGTGGATAGGGGCCAATTCCTTCCGCACCAGCCACTATCCCTACTGCGAGGAGATGCTGGACCTGTGCGACCGGGAGGGCATTCTCATCATCGACGAGGCCCCTGCCGTGGGACTTCACTCCCAGTTTTCCGCCACAGGCATGATCGACGCCTCCGGAAAGCACGAGGGTACCTGGGAGTACATGAAGACCGGGGAGCATCACCGGGATGTGATCCGGGAGATGGTTGCCAGGGACAAGAATCACCCCTGCGTCATCCTCTGGAGCGTGGCCAATGAGCCCGCAAGCGAGGAGGAGGGAGCGAAGGAGTATTTTGAGCCGCTCCTGAACCTGGTACGCAGCGAGGATCCCCAGCACCGTCCGGCCACCCTGGTCACCTACGAGGGCTCCAGCCCGGATACCTGCAAGGTAGCAGAGCTGTGCGATGTCCTGGTGATCAACCGCTACCGCGGCTGGTACGACACGGAGGGAAATCTCCGCGGAGCCGCCGCCAAGCTGAAGGATGAGCTGGAGCGCTTCCACAAGCGCTGCCCGGACAAGCCCATTATGCTGGGCGAGTACGGAGCGGATACCATCGCCGGCATGCACGATATCAATGAGGGCCTGTTCAGCGAGGAGTATCAGGTATCCTTCCTAAAGGCATACAGCAGTGTATTTGACCAGCTCCCCTACATCACGGGCGAGCATATCTGGAATTTCGCAGATTTTGCCACGGCAGAGAATATCAAGCGGGTCCAGGGCAACAAGAAAGGCATTTTCACAAGAACAAGAGAACCCAAAATGGCTGCGTTCTATATGAAAGAGCGCTGGAACAAGATGAAAGAAAAGGAGAACGGCGTATGAGCAAGATTGATACTTTAACAAGAGAGCAGTGGATCATGAACACCTTCCCAGAGTGGGGCACCTGGCTGAATGAGGAGATCGAGAACGAGGTCGTTGCCCCCGGCAACGTAGCGATGTGGTGGCTGGGCTGTACCGGCATCTGGTTCAAGACCCCCGGCGGCTGCAATATCACCATCGACTTCTGGTGCGGAAACGGCAAGCGGACCCA
>CALWMT010000024.1 GCA_944382045.1 uncultured Enterocloster sp.
GCAGGAGCGCCGGCCCATTTCATGACCATGGTCAAGCAGCAGGGCGCCCTTCTAGCCAAGGGACGCCTCCTGGGCATCCAGTTTGACGCGCTCTTCACCGACGGACTCTATCAGAAAATCAGCGAAAATGCCATCCGCACCGCCAGCCGGCTCCAGGACGCATTTTTAGAAAAGGGATATGAGCTTTATCTTAAATCCCCCACCAACCAGATCTTTGTGGTGCTGGAGGATGCGCGCATGAAAGAGCTGAGCCGCCATGTCTCCTTCAGCTTCTGGGAAAAGCGGGACGAGACCCACACCGTAGTGCGATTTGCCACCAGCTGGGCCACCCGGATGGAGGATGTGGAGGCGCTTATCGCGCTGCTGTAGGACAGGCAGTCTCCATCAGCTCCTCAATCATGCGGTGGAGCAGCCTGACCTGCGGCGTGTCCGCCGCCTTATAATATACCTCTTTTCCCTCCCGGCGGCTGATAATCAGGTCCCCCGCCCGCAGCTGCTTTAGGTGGTGGGACACCGCCGGGCTGCTCATCTGCACCATAGCGGACAGATTGATCACGCACTCCTCGCAGTGGCACAGCAGCCAGAAAATGCGCAGACGGCTTGCATCCCCCAGCTGTTTAAAGATATCCGAAGCATTCTGAAACATCTCCGGGCTTGGCATATCGTCCAGCGCCTTTTCCATAGCCTGTCCGTGATCGTGAGGCAGTGTCATATATTCCATAAAATCCTCCTTGGGCAGTCTGAGAGCAGACTGGATCTAACATCTCAATAGAAATTTCTGCGTAGTACCATCATACCGCCTCCTTTTTTTAATATCAATATCCTGCAAAATATTTTCTCCCGCCTATTGACTTTTCCCCACAGCAGGCATATAATCAAATTATCAATTAAACATATATTTAATTATTCAAATGTATCAGCACAAGGAGGAGCATACTATGAAAAAGTCCTACAAGATCGACGTAGACTGCGCAAACTGCGCGAACAAGATGGAGGCAGCTGCGCAAAAGACGCCTGGGGTGAAGAACGCCTCTGTCAATTTTATGGCGCTTAAGATGCAGGTGGAGTTTGAGGAGGGACAGGATCCCAAGGCTGTGATGCAGGCTGTCCGCCAAAACTGCAAGAAGGTGGAGGACGACTGCGAGATTTTCTTATAAAAAAAGTCCGAAAACAGCTTTCAAGGAGGCACTGTCATGAATAAAAAGCAGAAAACCATGCTCCGCCGCATTCTGGCGGCAGCGGCTATGCTGATTGCCCTGCAATTTATCCCTGCAGCAGGGGCCCTACGGTTTGTTTTGTATATGATCCCCTATTTTACCATCGGGTATGATATACTCATCAAGGCCGGCAAGGGCATCAAAAACCGCCAGGTCTTTGACGAGAGCTTTCTGATGGCTGTAGCCACCGTGGGAGCCATCGCCCTGGCTCTCTACGGGGGAAGCGGGGATTACACCGAGGCCATCGCCGTCATGCTCTTTTATCAGGTGGGAGAATGGTTCCAGAGCTGCGCGGTGGGCAAGAGCCGCAGAAGCATCAGCGAGCTCATGGACATCCGCCCGGACTATGCCAACATTGAGAGGGATGGGCAGCTGGAGCAGGTGGATCCGGATGAGGTGGAGATCGGAAGCATCATCGTGGTGCAGCCTGGAGAAAAGGTGCCCATCGACGGCATGATCGTGGAGGGTGTCTCTACCCTGAATACCAGCGCTCTCACCGGCGAGAGCCTTCCCCGGGATGCCCAAGCAGGAGATGCCATCATCAGCGGCTGCATCAACATGACAGGTGTCCTGCGAATCCAGACCACCAAGGAGTTTGGGGAATCCACGGTCTCCAGGATTCTGGATCTGGTGGAGAACGCCAGCTCGCGCAAATCCCGCTCCGAGGCGTTTATCTCCCGGTTCGCGCGGATCTACACGCCTGCGGTCTGCTATGCGGCCCTGGCCCTGGCATTCCTTCCGCCCATCGTCCGCCTGGCCGCTCTGGGACTTCCCGCTGACTGGGGAACATGGATTTACCGGGCTCTCACCTTCCTCGTCATCAGCTGCCCCTGCGCCCTTGTGATCAGCATTCCCTTAAGCTTCTTTGCGGGAATCGGCGGGGCCAGCAGCGCGGGCGTCCTGGTCAAGGGATCTAATTATCTGGAAGCCCTGTCCCAGGCCGGGATCGTTGTCTTTGATAAGACCGGCACCCTGACACAGGGCGTATTCGAGGTGAGCGGCATCCACCACAGCGAGATGGAGAATGAAAAGCTCCTGGAATACGCGGCTCTGGCGGAGAGCGCCTCCTCCCATCCCATCAGCAGGAGCCTTCAGAGGGCCTATGGAAGGGAGCTTGACCGCAGCCGGGTATCGGATATCCAGGAAATCAGCGGAAACGGCGTCACTGCCAAGGTGGACGGCATTCCCGTCGCCGCCGGCAATGACAAGCTCATGGAGCATCTGGGCATTTCCTTCATCCCCTGCCACTCCGTGGGCACCATCATCCACATGGCGGTAAATGGCGCCTATGCCGGACACATCCTCATCTCCGATATTGTAAAGCCCCACTCAAAGGAGGCCCTGGCAGCCTTAAAGGCTGCTGGTATCCGCAGGACTGTCATGCTCACCGGCGATTCCCGCAGAGTGGCGGAGGCTGTGGCAGAGGAGCTGGGCGTGGACGAGGTGTACAGCGAGCTTCTCCCCGCTGACAAGGTTGCCAAGGTGGAGGAGCTTCTCAAGGCAAAGCCTGCCAAGGAAAAGCTGGCCTTTGTGGGAGACGGCATCAATGATGCTCCTGTGCTCGGCCGCGCGGACATCGGCATTGCCATGGGGGCCATGGGATCCGATGCTGCCATCGAGGCCGCCGACGTGGTACTCATGGATGACGATCCCTTACAGATTCCCAAGGCCATCAGGATATCCCGCAAATGCCTGGGCATCGTCTACCAGAACATTGTGTTTGCCATCGGCATCAAGCTCATCTGCCTGGCCCTCGGCGCCGTGGGCATCGCCAATATGTGGCTGGCCATATTCGCGGATGTAGGCGTCATGATCCTTGCCGTGTTAAACGCCATACGAGCTCTTTTTGTAAAAAAACTATAAGGAGGCATACCATGGATCCTATCGAACAAAAGATCATTCAGCTCATTGAAGAGCACAGAGAAGACATCATCCAGATCGGCCGCTCCATCTGGGAGTATCCGGAGCTGGGCTACAAGGAATTTCGGACCTCCAAGCTGTTTACGGAGTTTATGGAAAAATTTGGACTTCCAGTAGAAAGAGGGCTGGCCATCACCGGCGCCAAGGCATATCTCAAGGACAGGAATATGGATGGCCCCACCATCGCCCTCATCGGCGAGATGGATGCCCTTCCCATGGCCGACAGCCCTTACGCCAATCCAGAAACCGGGGCCGCCCACTGCTGCGGCCACAATGCCCAGATGGCCGGGATGATGGGCGCTCTTTTCGCCCTGTCCGACCCCGAGATAAAGGAAGCCCTGGATGGCAATGTGGTGTTCTTTGCCGTTCCCTCCGAAGAATATGTGGAGATGGAGTTTAAGCACAATCTCATGAAGGAGGGGAAAATCCGCTACGGCGGCGGCAAATCTGAGCTTATCCGCCTGGGCGCCTTCGACGACATCCACATCGCCGTAGGCCATCATATTGCCCCCGAGACCACGGTATCCATTTCCAACCACAAAACCACTGGATTTTTGAGCAAGCTCGTCCGCTACGAGGGCATCTCCTCCCATGCTGCAGACGCCCCGGAGCGCGGTGTGGACGCCCTCAATGCAGTCAATCTAGCCCTCCACGCCCTCCAGCTTCAGCAGGAATCCTACCGCGACCAGGATACAGTCCGCGTACACGGATACATATCAAACGGAGGAGAGGCCATGAACATCATCGCTGACACAGCGGTCATGGAGTACTCCGTCCGAGCCAACAATATCCCTGCCATCGAGGATGCTGACCGCAAATTTGACCGTTCCATACGGGCCGGCGCTGACGCTACCGGCTGCGGAGCCAGCATTATCACTATGCCTGGCTATCTTCCCACGATTCCTGTGAAGGATACGCGGGCGATTCAGGAGGCCGCCGCAGAGGGGGCCGGCTCCTATCCGGTGATGGAGGAGGCTCCCGGAAAAATATCCGGCGGATCCACGGATTTCGGCGATGTATCCCACCTGCTTCCTCTTTTGCAGTTCAACACCGGCGGCTACTCCTGCGAGCTCCACAATAAGCAGACCCATCCTGTGGATGAATATCTGGCCTATGTCGTCACTGCCAAGATATTTGCCCTCACTGCATATAAGCTTCTGAAGAATAAGGCGGATTATGGAAACGCTCTCATCAAGAGCTGCAGGCCCGCCATGACAAAGGAGCAGTACCTTCATTACATGGAAGCGCATAACGAGACACGAACCATTCCCATGGAGCCAGTTATATTGAAATCATAAGTACCATTCAGCACAAAAGCTCCCGGCTGTCCGGACACAGAACCTGTCCGTTCAGCCGGGAGCTCCTTTTTCAGAAAATATAGCTGCCGGGAGCCACACATCTTTTTGCCCTTGTCCTTGTCCAGCAGGCACAATGCAGAGCTCTTCCTTTTACGTAATGCTCCTTCCTCCTTATATCCTCATCTGCCAGCTCGGCCTCTCTCCTAACACTGCTCATAAAGCCATCCAGCTTCGACACAGCATAATATCCAAATACGGCAATCGCGATAAACACGCCCAGCAAAATAAGCTCTCTCATCCTTTCTGCCTCCCCTCACAATGGATTTAAATGACTTCTTACTTATCATTATCCACATTTCGTCTAAAAGAGGCATTAATATCCTTACTCTCATATAAAGAAAGCATTAAGATGAGTACATCCCTCAAAGTGCCTGATGGATTACCTCCAGCACCCGCTTCAATTTCCCCGCGTCGATCTGTCCCGGCGCGGAGGCCGCACGCAGCGCTCCAAAGGTCAGACAGCTTCCGAACACCTCACCGGACAGGCGGCTCACCAGGCCCTGTCCTCCCATGGACATAGTGATCACCGGGATATCCAGTCTGTCGGAGGCCTCCGCTGTGGCGGAGAGCAGGGTCAGCACATCCTCCTTGGAATGGGGCATCACAGCGAGCTTTGCCGCATCCGCCCCCAGGGCCTCCATCCTCCGCAGGCTTTCGAGGAGCTCCTCTCTGGGCGGAGTCTTCAAAAAGTCATGCTTAGACAAAACCACCCGTATGCCCCGGCTGTGCGCTCTCTCCAGCAGGCGCCGGACTGTCTCCTCCCCGGCGGACAGCTCCACATCCACTGCCTGGGCTGCCTCTGCCTCCACCACCTCCGAGAGAAGACGCTCATAGTCCGCCAGGGAAATGCTTCCATTCCCCCCCTCTTCTCTGCGCCGGTACGTAAACAGCAGCGGCCGCCCATCCAGCTTCCCCCGCAGGCGCTCCGCAATTGCGGGTGCCGCGGCCATTCCGTCTGTCTGCTCAAGACAGTCTGCCCGCCATTCCGCCAAATCCGCTGAACCTTCGGCGCACAGCGCCGCCTCCTCCATCAGCTCCTCTATGCACTTTCCCACAAAGGGAACGCAGATCTTGGGGCTTCCCTCCCCTAACACGAGCTCTCCCAATCTCACGGTACGCATTTCTATCTCTTCCTTTCATTTTTTCTTTTCACAGCTCTAAACGCATACTAAAAAGCACCGCTCCGGTCCATATCCGGCAGAGCCGCAGCCCTGCGGTCCGACGGCGCCGCGCCAAACATCTTTTTGTATGCCCGGAAAAAGCTGGAATAATCTCCAAATCCTGCCTTCGCTGCGGCCTCCGCCGCCGGAATTCCCTCAATCAGCTCTCTCCTCACCCGCGCCATCCGTTTGTACAATATGTACCTCGCCACTGTGGTTCCCGTCGTCCGCTTAAAAATTGCCGTCAGATGGTTCTTGCTCATATAGAACCTTGCTGCCAGCCCCTCCAGCGTCAGAGGCTTGTCCAGATTCTGGTTGATATATCCGATGATTTCCTGGATCTGTCCCCCCCGCCCCTTTTGGGAATCCCGCGCCGAGTATATTGCAAAAATCCTTATCAAAATCGCCAATATCTGTGTGCGGATTGCAATGTCCTGAATCTCCTTTTTATAGGAGCCGCAGTCCTCCAGCGCCTTGAAATACCATTCCATAGCAAACTGCTCCTCAAAGCAGCTCCAGTCAGAAGCCAGGGGCTCTAAGATCTTCTCCCGCTCCTCCTGACTCAAAAGCTCCGGCACAAAATGGATCCGCAGCCTGTAATACTCGCTGTCATCCATGATCTGAAGCCCATGAAAGCAGTTTGGCGGAATGATAATAAGACTTCCCGGCCGCGGCTTATAGCTGGTTCCCTCAAGGAAATAGGTCACATTTCCCTCAATCATATAATAAATCTCATAGCTGTTATGGCAGTGCATCTTATACTCGATATCCGCCGCATCGCTTCGTGTCCTCGTATACATTGCCAGCTCTGTTTTAAAGCTCTCCTCCTGATACAACAAAAACCGCCTCCTGAATTATTACCTCTATCTTACCAAAAAATGTGCGATTTGCAATATTTCTTTTGCAAATCACAATGGCTTTTTGCAAGGGATCCGTCTATACTATATCCCGTAAGCAGGAAATGCAAACCGAAAGGCGCATACCTTTCATACATTTATCCCCCCTTTTAAACATTTTTTAATAGAAGGATCAGGCATCCCCAGTGCCTGATCTTTTTTTGGCTAATCCGAAAAAATTATTTTCCTTCCGCTCCATCCGTGCTATAATGGCTCTCGTATGAAAAAACATGGCCCACACCGTGTGCCGCAGATATAAGGAGAGCAGTTGCGATGGAATTAGCAGCGATCACAGCCCAGCAGGTCTTAATATTATTTGTGATGATTTTGATAGGAGCGGTCAGCTTCTGGGCCGGTCTTATAAAGCCAGAGGGGAAGCGGGTTCTCTCCGATATTCTTCTATACCTGATCTCCCCGGCAATGCTCATCGATTCCTATCTGGTAGAATTTGATCCCGCCACATTTCATAACCTTCTTGAGACCTTTGTGCTGAGCGGAATTCTCCTTCTATTGGGGCTAGCGGTCAGCTTCCTCCTTACCTGGCGGATGGCCTCCCCCAACATTGTGATCCTGCGCTTTGCCTGCACCTTTTCCAATGCAGGCTATATGGGATTTCCCCTGATACGGGCGCTCTTCGGCGAGGAGGGCATCCTGTATGCCAGCGCCTTTCTCACCATGTTTAATCTGCTCCTATGGACCCAGGGATATGTGATGGCCTCCGGAAAGGCAAGGCTTCGGGAAATCCTGACAAGCATCATCACCTGCCCCAGCCTCATTGCTGTGACTCTGGGACTGATCATCTATCTGGCCCAGATCCCTGTTTCCGATATCCTCAAGAGTCCAATTGGCATGATTGGCGATATGAACACCCCGGTTTCCATGATCGTCATCGGTGTGACCATTGCGGGAAGCAGCCTGCGCACGCTCTTAAAAAGCAGGGAGCTGGGCGTTGTCCTTCTTCTGCGCCTGCTGGTCATTCCGTCCATCAGCGCGGTGCTCTTTTTCCTCTTGGGGGTTCACGGCACCGTGCCCATGATCGCGCTGATCCTGGAAGCCTGTCCCTGTGCAGCAATCACCACTGTGTTTGCCATCAAGTTTGGACACAGCGAGGAGCTGGCAGCCGGCTCTGTCGTGGTCTCCACACTTTTAAGCATTATAACACTCCCGCTCTTCGCCCTGCTTCTGACCGCCACAGTGGGGTAAGCGGGTAAAAAAAGAGGGGGAGCTCCGCGCTGGGAGCTCCTCCTCTCTTTAATTTATCCCTGTGGAATATGCTTATACAATTCCCTGGCCCATCATAGCTGCCACTACCTTCTCAAATCCGGCAATGTTGGCACCAGCTACATAGTTGCCGGGCACTCCGTAGCGCTCTGCCGCATCCGCTGCCTTGGCAAAGATATTTGCCATGATATTCTGCAGTCTCTCGTCTACCTCCTCAAAGGTCCAGGACAGACGCAGGGCATTCTGGCTCTGCTCCAGGCCGGAGGTTGCCACGCCGCCTGCGTTGGCCGCCTTGCCAGGCATGAAGAGAATCTTCTTCTCAACAAAGAGATCCGTCGCTTCTCTGGTGGAAGGCATGTTGGCACCCTCTGCCACAGCGAAGCATCCGTTTGCGATCAGGGCCTTGGCATCCTCAAGATTCAGCTCATTCTGCGTAGCGCAGGGAAGCGCGATATCGCAGGGGATGGTCCAGATTCCCTTGCCCTCTGTGTACACGGCTGTGGGGACCGCATCCACATACTCTTTAATCCGGCCTCTGCGCACTTCCTTGATCTCCTTGACTACATCCAGCTTGATGCCGTCCTTGTCATATACATAGCCGTTGGAATCGCTTAAGGCCACAACCTTTGCGCCCAGCTGCTGCGCCTTCTCCGTAGCATAGATTGCCACATTTCCGGAACCGGATACAAGCACGGTCTTTCCAGCCAGCTCCCTGCCGTTGTGCTTTAACATCTCATTCAAAATATAGATCAGGCCGTAGCCGGTCGCCTCTGTACGCACCAGAGAGCCGCCGAAGGTCAGTCCCTTTCCTGTGAGAACACCCTCATACAGGCCTGTAATCCTCTTATACTGTCCAAAGAGGTATCCAACCTCTCTTCCGCCTACACCGATATCACCGGCGGGAACATCCGTATCCTTGCCGATATGGCGGTAAAGCTCTGTCATAAAGCTCTGGCAGAACGCCATCACCTCGCGGTCAGACTTGCCCTTGGGATCAAAGTTGGATCCGCCCTTGCCGCCTCCCATAGGAAGACCTGTCAATGAGTTTTTCAAAACCTGCTCAAAGCCAAGGAATTTGAGAATGCTCTGGTTTACGGACGGATGGAAGCGAAGGCCTCCCTTGTAGGCTCCAATGGCGCTGTTGAACTGAACGCGGTAGCCCTTGTTCACCTGAACCTTGCCATTATCATCCACCCACGGCACGCGGAAGGAGATAATCCGCTCCGGCTCTACAAAGCGCTCCAAGATGCCTGCCGCACGGTACTTCTCCTCATTGGCATCGATTACCAGGCGCAGGGAGTCCAAAACTTCCTTCACTGCCTGATGAAACTCCGGCTCACCCGGATTCTGTGTGACGACTCTGTCATAGATTTCATCAACATAAGACATAGTACTTGCCCTCCTTGAGATTATTTGTTTGAAGTGTAGGGATGCTCTTTGGCTAACACTTTGAAAAAAATTATAGCAAGTTAATCTGCTAAAGTCAACAAATATCTTTTCTTCCGCTGAGCACAAATTGATCCTTTCCCTTTTGCTTTGCCTCATACAGCAGGCGGTCCGCCCGCCGGTACAGCTCATCAATTGCGGCTCCCCCTTCTACGGGTATTACGCCCACACTGCATGTGACACCCCCCTTGGAAAGCCGTATGGCGTTCATCTCCTCCTTCAGGCGTTCCATCTGCCTCTCCATATCCTCCCGCTCTGTATGGGTGAAAAAATCATATCCCCAGCCCCCACATAGAAGGCGGAGGCCTTCCACATGGACGCCAAACCAAAGATGGCTCCTACAAGGGTCGACTCCTTTGGTCCCATAAGGCAGCCAGCGGCCAGGACAGGAATATAGACAAAGGTGATAGAGATGGGATCAATATGAATATATCCCAAAAAAGAAAAAGACATAAAGAGCTCAAGGGCAATCAATGCCCAAAGCATATATTTATTCTGAAATTCTCTCCCCGTAAGTGTCTCATTCATTCCGCTGTATCACCCCCAATTCCTACTATCTATGATAGTCTATGGAAGCCCTGCTGTCAATAAAACAGACTCCCCTCAAGGAGAGCTGCTCTCCTTGAGGGGAGTTCATCAAGGGCTTCAAGCCGTTCGAAGAACGGATATCCTTTCATCCCTGCTGCATTTAGTTTTCCGGCACGCTGGGAAGTCCCGCAAAGCCCCTCGCCAGATCCTCGTCCGTGGGAATGTAGTCCGTCATCTGGCCATTGTTGAACTTCTCATAGGCGTACATATCAAAATATCCGGTTCCGGTGAGGCCGAATACAATGGTCTTCTCCTCCCCGGTCTCCTTGCACTTAAGAGCCTCGTCGATGGCCACCTTGATGGCATGGCTGCTCTCCGGAGCCGGAAGGATGCCCTCCACCCGTGCGAACTGCTCCGCCGCCTCAAACACCGCGGTCTGCTCCACGGACACTGCCTCCATCAGCCCGTCATGGTAGAGCTGGGAGAGAACCGGGCTCATGCCGTGGTACCGAAGGCCGCCCGCATGGTTCGCAGAGGGGATAAATCCGCTTCCCAGGGTGTACATCTTTGCCAGGGGGCACACCATGCCGGTATCGCAGTAATCATAAGCAAAGCGGCCTCTGGTAAAGCTGGGGCAGGAGGCGGGCTCCACAGCGATGATGCGGTAATCCCTCTCCCCTTTTATCTTTTCTCCCATAAAGGGGGAAATCAGGCCTCCCAGGTTGGAGCCGCCGCCGGCGCAGCCGATGATCATGTCCGGCACAATGCCATATTTGTCCAGAGCCGCCTTTGTCTCCAGGCCAATCACCGTCTGGTGGAGCAGCACCTGATTTAGCACGCTGCCCAGCACATAGCGGTATCCCTCCTGCTGGGTGGCCGCCTCAACCGCCTCAGAGATGGCGCAGCCAAGGCTTCCGCTGGTTCCCGGATGCTCCGCCAGGATCTTCCGGCCTACCTCTGTGGTCTCCGAGGGAGAGGGCGTCACCTTCGCCCCGTAGGTACGCATCACCTCCCGGCGGAAGGGCTTCTGCTCATAGGAGCACTTCACCATATACACCTGGCAGTCCAGCCCCAGATAAGCGCAGGCCATGGAGAGGGCGGTGCCCCACTGTCCGGCTCCTGTCTCTGTGGTCACGCCCTTTAATCCCTGCTTCTTGGCGTAGTAGGCCTGGGCAATGGCGGAATTCAGCTTATGGCTGCCGCTGGTATTATTTCCCTCAAACTTATAGTAAATCTTAGCCGGGGTATCCAGCTTCTTCTCCAGGCAGTAGGCCCGCACCAGAGGTGAGGGGCGGTACATCTTATAAAAATCCAGGATCTCCTGGGGAATATCGATATAGGGGGTGGTGTCGTCCAGCTCCTGCCGAATCAGATCATCGCAGAACACAGGACGCAGATCCTCATAGCCCATGGGCTTTAAGGTCGCCGGATTTAACAGGGGAGCGGGCTTGTTCTTCATATCTGCCCGGACATTGTACCACTGCTTTGGCATCTCGTTCTCTTCCAGATAGATTTTGTAGGGGATTTCTCTGCTCATAATCGTTCTCCTTTCCTTGAAAAACAGTGTTATCTCGCAGCCTCTTCTTTTTTGCCGCGCTTTTTCCGGGGAAAGGGATAAAAAAATACCCTCGTCCCCACAACAATTCTTACAGGGACAAGAGCAATACTCCTGCGGTGCCACCCTTATTGGCAGAATCATCTGCCCGCTCTGCGCATACAAGCATATGCTGAACCTTGGTAACGAAGCTTCCCCCTCCGTCTCGCCTACTTGCCGCATCCCGGAGCCTGTCTCCGACAATCTCCGCCGCCGCGTTCCGCTCGCCCTCAGAAGTCCATTCAGCCAGGCCGTCCGCGCTGCGATCCCACCATCCGCAGCTCTCTGTACCGTCCGCAATCTGTCCTACTCACTCTTCCTCAACGGTTTGTTGGATTATATATATCACAGACAATGCATCCTTGTCAATACCTTTTTTCAGAAAATGAGAAGGCCGCCTGCCAAAGGACAGACGGCCTTCCCCCAAACACAAAGGATATTTCAAATATTCGTTATTTCCCGTAGTAAGCTCTCAGATACATCTCCTTGATCTCGCTCATCAGAGGATATCTGGGGTTGGCGCCGGTACACTGGTCGTCAAAGGCATTCTCCACCATCTCATCCAGGGTGTCAAGGAAGTACTGCTCATCCACGCCGTAATCCCGGATGGTGGGCTTTACGCCTACCGCCTTCTTTAACTCCTCGATCTTTTCGATGAGCTTCTTCACGGCCTCCGCATCGTCAGACGCCTGAATTCCGCAGAACCTTGCGCACTCCGCATACCGGGCCTGGGTGTGGGGATACTGGTACTGGGAGAAGGTTCCCATCTTTCTGGGGCACTCCGCCGCGTTGTAATCCACCACCATGGAGATCAGCAGGGCATTGGCGATTCCGTGGGGAATATGGTGGTATGCGCCAAGCTTGTGGGCCATGGAGTGGCACACACCCAGGAAGGCGTTGGCAAATGCCATACCAGCCATGCAGGAGGCATCGGCCATCTTCTGACGGGCCTCCACATTTCCAGGCTCATTGTAAGCAATGGGCAGATAGTCAAATACATTCTTCATAGCCTTTAATGCCAGGCCGTCGGTGTAGTCCGTGGCCATCACAGAGGCGTAGGCCTCCAGGGCATGGGTCAGAACATCCACGCCGGAGGCGCTGGTCAGACCCTTGGGCTGGCTCATCATATTGTCTGTATCAACAATGGCCATGTTGGGCAGAAGCTCATAGTCAGCCAGCGGATACTTGATGCCGCTCTCCTGATCGGTGATAACCGCAAAGGGCGTCACCTCGGAGCCCGTACCGGAGGAGGTGGGCACTGCCACAAAGTAAGCCTTCTCTCCCATCTTGGGGAAGGTGTAGACTCTCTTGCGGATGTCGATGAACCGCATAGCCATATCCATGAAATCTGCTTCCGGATGCTCGTAGAGCACCCACATGATTTTGCCCGCGTCCATGGCGGAGCCGCCGCCCATGGCGATAATCACATCGGGCTCAAACTCCCGCATAAGCTTAGCGCCGGCCTGCGCATTGGCCAGGGTGGGATCGGGCTGCACATCGGAGAATACAGTGTAGGTGATGCCCATCTCGTTCAGACGGTCGGTAATCACATGGGTATATCCGTTCTTGTACAGGAAGGTATCGGTAACGATAAAGGCTCTCTTCTTGCCCATCACGTCCTTCAGCTCTTTTAAGGCCACGGGCAGGCAGCCCTTCTTGAAGTAGACCTTTTCAGGCGCACGGAACCACAGCATATTTTCTCTCCTCTCGGCAACGGTCTTGATATTCAGCAGATGCTTCACTCCAACGTTCTCGGAAACAGAGTTTCCGCCCCAGGAGCCGCAGCCCAGGGTCAGGGAGGGAAGGAGCTTGAAGTTGTACAGATCGCCGATTCCGCCGTGGGAGGAGGGCGTATTGATGAGGATACGGCAGGTCTTCATGCGCTCTGCGTGCTCCATCATCTTTTCCTTCTCATTAACATCGATATACAGAGAGGAGGTATGGCCGTAGCCGCCGTCCGCTACCAGGCGCTCCGCCTTGGCCAGGGCATCCTCAAAGGTCTCCGCCTTATACATGGCAAGCACAGGGGACAGCTTCTCGTGGGCAAACTCCTCGCTGATATCCACGGACTCTACCTCGCCGATCAGGATCTTGGTGTCCTCCGGCACATCCACGCCCGCCAGCTTGGCAATGGTGTAGGCACTCTGTCCAACAATCTTTGCGTTCAGAGATCCATTGATCAGGATGGTCTTGCGCACCTTGTCAATCTCACCCTGCTTTAAGAAGTAGCAGCCTCTGTAAATGAATTCCTTCTTCACATCCTCATAGATGGAGGCCAGGACTGTCACGGACTGCTCGGAGGCGCAGATCATGCCGTTGTCAAATGTCTTGGAATGGATAATGGAATTCACAGCCAGCTTGATGTCCGCCGTCTCGTCGATGATAGCCGGGGTATTTCCCGCGCCAACGCCCACTGCCGGCTTTCCGGAGGAATACGCTGCCTTCACCATGCCCGGGCCGCCGGTAGCCAGAATCAGGTCCGCATCCCGCATTACCTCATTGGTGAGCTCCAGGGAGGGCACGTCAATCCATCCGATAATCCCCTCGGGCGCTCCTGCCTTCACAGCTGCCTCCAGAACCACCTTGGCAGCGGCGATGGTGCACTTCTTCGCCCTGGGATGGGGGGAGATGATGATAGCGTTTCTCGTCTTTAAGCAGATCAGAGCCTTGAAAATTGCCGTGGAGGTGGGGTTGGTGGTGGGGATTACAGCGGCGATCAGGCCGATGGGCTCCGCGATCTTCTTGATGCCGTACTCCTTATCCTCCTCAATCACGCCTACGGTCTTCGTATTCTTGTAGGCATTATAAATGTACTCAGCGGCATAGTTATTCTTGATAACCTTGTCCTCAACCACGCCCATGCCGGTCTCCTCGACCGCCATCTTGGCCAGCGGAATCCGCATCTTGTTGGCTGCACTTGCCGCAGCATAGAAAATCTTGTCTACCTGCTCCTGGGTAAATGTGGCGAAGATTTTCTGCGCTTCGCGCATCGCAGCCATCTTCGCGTTCAGTCCCTCTACGCTGTCGATGATCTCGGGAACAACCTGCTGGTTCTTCTTTGCCATTCTTTTGTTTCCTCCATTTTCCTTGTGTTTGGTGCTTGAATAGTTACATTTGATTTAATGTTTGATAATTAATTAACAATCTAACTATCTGCATTATAGCGCCTTGTTAAAAAAATGTCAATATATATTTTATAAATTTTCTTTTTCCCCATTGGCACTCAACGAGGCAGGCATTTTTCTCCCGAATCTCTCCATTACCCCCTATATTTTCCTAAAATTTCCCCTGGCATTCCGCTAAATTGGCATAAAAAATGCCAGGAGATAAAAAACTCCCGGCATTTTTATCAAATATGAGCTGTTTAATTAAGATATTTTTTTAACAATTCTGTCTTATCCAGCCGCTCCCAAGGCAGATCCAGATCATTGCGGCCAAAATGGCCGTATGCCGCCGTCTGCTTGTAGATAGGCCTGCGCAGATCCAGCATCCGGATGATCCCTGCAGGGCGCAGATCAAAGTTCTCCCGGATGATCTCCACCAGTCTCTCATCGCTCAGCCTTCCGGTTCCAAAGGTTTCCACCCGGATGGATGTGGGATGGGCCACGCCGATGGCGTAGGAGAGCTGAATCTCGCACTTGTCAGCCAGGCCTGCGGCCACAATATTCTTGGCCACGTACCGGGCCGCGTAGGCTGCGGAGCGGTCCACCTTGGTGCAGTCCTTTCCGGAAAACGCGCCGCCGCCGTGCCGGGCATAGCCGCCGTAGCTGTCCACGATAATTTTCCGGCCCGTAAGGCCGCTGTCCCCGTGGGGGCCGCCGATCACAAAACGGCCGGTGGGATTGATAAAGAATTTGGTCTTGTCATCCACCATATCCGCAGGAAGGATCTCGTCAAAGACATGCTTCTTGATATCCCGGTGAATCTGCTCCTGGGTCACGCTCTCGTCGTGCTGGGTGGAGAGGACCACTGCGTCCAGGCGCACAGGCTTGTCATTCTCATCATACTCCACCGTGACCTGGGTCTTTCCGTCAGGCCGCAGGTAGGAAAGCGTGCCGTCCTTGCGGACCTGAGTCAGGCGTCTTGCCAGCTTGTGGGCCAGGGAGATGGCATAGGGCATATACTCCTCCGTCTCGTTGGAGGCGTAGCCGAACATCATGCCCTGATCTCCCGCGCCGATGGCGTCCAGCTCCTCCTCGGACATATGCTTCTCCCCTGCCTCCTTGGCCTCCAGAGCCTTGTCAACGCCCAGGGCAATATCTGCGGACTGCTCATCGATGGCGGTGATCACGCCGCAGGTATCGCAGTCAAAGCCATACTTTGCCCGGTCATAGCCGATCTCCCGGATGGTCTCCCGGACAATCTTCTGGATGTCTACATAGGCGCTGGTGGTAATCTCTCCCATAACCAGCACCAGTCCTGTGGTGATGGCCGTCTCGCAGGCCACCCGGCTCATGGGATCCTTCTCCATCAGGGCATCGAGGATCGAGTCGGAAATGGCATCGCAGATCTTATCCGGATGTCCCTCTGTCACGGACTCTGAGGTAAATAATCTCTTCTCCATAGGTAACTCTCAAATCTCCTTTCAAATTCACCGGTTCGATTCCGGTATGCAAAAACAGCTGTGCCTTTGTCAGCGGATATCCTTTCCTTCCCTCCGGGAAAAGGGATTCTTAAGCGCCTTTATGCGGTATAAAAAAGTCCGCATCGCTGCGGACTTGAAAAAGGCAATTCTTCAAATCCTCTTATTGCTCGATGCAGCGCGGCCGCTGTCCTCTCGGACGCTGAAAACCGTACTCCTCGCTCAGGCTGGCACCTTCCGGCCCTCTCGCATGTTCCTTCATGCTCAACCGGGGTTGCCGTGACTTCACAGGTCCTTTGTACCTCCATCACTCTGAATAAGGGATATCTAC
>CALWMT010000025.1 GCA_944382045.1 uncultured Enterocloster sp.
TTGGCCCTGCAGCCTCTTGACCGCATGTGCGGCGGTCAAGAGGCCGGGACTGCCACTCCTCATTTCACTTTTCCAGCGCTCCCTACCGCGTGCCGCTGCCAAAGCATCTCGGACAGGTCTTCCTTCCGTCGCTGCCGCACTGGTAGCATTTCTCCTTCACTGGACGTATATCGTGGCGCTCGTGACAGCCATTGCAGCTGCCCCCGTGGATGCCAGGGCAGTCTGCGTGATGGGACACCAGGCAGGTCATGCGGCGCTCCGGCATATTGTAGCCCATTCCATTGCAGTTCTCGCAAATCAGGTATCCGGTTCCATTGCATGTGATGCAGGTTCTCTCCGTATTGATGCCAGAGGTGCTGGGCACATAAGGCGTGTAGGGCACATAGGTGCCCGCGCTGCCAGTTCCCGAGGATGCCTGGGCCGAGGAGCTGTCATTCCCAACTGCCTGCCGCAGCTTCGCGATCAGATTCTCCCACTCCTCCTGGGACATGGTATCCTCCGTGCTGAAGGCAAGGCTTCCGCGTGAAGCACAGAAGGAGCAGCCGCTTCCATGGCTTCCGATGGTAATGTCCGTGGAACAGCCCGTCTTAAAGCTGGAGTCCAGCTCAAAATTTCCAGGGTTAAATCCAGGGACAGTGCGCACAATGGTGTAGCTCCACCGCTCGCCGGGGGCCAGCTTCACCTCACCCAGGGAGCTGGAATTCAGGGTGGTCTCCGTTATCTTCTTGTCACTGGCGTCAAACACGGAGAATGTGGCGCTGTTAATCTGGGTAATGTCCTTGTCCGCGCTGGTGTTGACAAACTGGCCCTTCACTGTAACCTCTTCGCCGTTCCAGCTCAAATTTTCCGCCTGATATACCAAGATTCCAGAAGCTCCCTCCGAAGCCTTTGCCTCAGCAAAAGCCGGGAAGCCCGCCGCTCCCGCAAGGCACGCACAGCACAAAATACCAAGCAGACTCTTCATCATCCTTCTCATTGATTTTCCCTCCTCTCAGCTGGTGTCTATATTATACTGCAGGCCATTTTTAAAAATTGATTTTTCTTTCCGCCCGTTCAGAACTGCTGCTTAAATACCAAGCAGGCGCAAATGCCGCATCCCCTCCGGTAAAGAGAAGTGTGGCTCCGTCCTCCCCGGCTTCCAGCTTCACATGATAGTCCGGCATCACCAGATACCACACATCCCCGTCGTCCGCCTTCCAGCTCATCTGCGCATAGGGGGCGGCAGCGTCCACGTAATCCCCAATTGCATCGGCTGTCACTCCCGGCACCTGAATATACGCCCCGTAGGTCCCATCCAGAAGCGGCGCGCCGGATTCCGGATAGAGAATATCCCCGCTCTCCTCCTCAATAAAGCTGATGTAGCCAGCCTCTGCCGGATTATACCACTCCGGAATCGGAAGCATTTCCGGCACATTTGTCATAGGAAATACCGCCTCCGCCAGCTGGGACACCCCGCCCTCGGCCAGCGAATTTTCCAGTCCATAGAGCTGGGCGCTGGAATCGGACAATAAATCCACCGTCCTATTTACATTTTCCTCCAGCCGGTCCAGCTGGGCATCCACGGCCGCAGCCGCCGCGTCCTTATCCGGTGCCCACCCAGCTCTGCCCTGGGTGAGTGCCGGATAGCGTCCCTCCATCTCGTGCCAGTAGACTGCAGCGGCATCCGCATCCCCCAGAGTGAGCAGCAGATAATTGGTCATCCCGCAGTAGTATCCGGTCATGCAGGAAATATATTCCCGCCGGACCGCGCCCTCCTCCTTCATCATGCGGATAGAAGTCCTGTCAAACACGCTCTGCTCCAGCTTTACCAGCCGGTTGTCGCGGACGCTCCGGTGCGCCTCCTCCACAAGCTCCGGAGCTGACAAAATCTCCGTGGACTGGTACTCTGCGTCAATGCCAGCCTTAGCCAGCGCCAGATATTCCTCCTGACTTACGTCCTCCTCTTTCATGGAGAGCTCCGTGAGATACCGGGCGGAGGCAATGCAGGCCGCCCTGGCCTTCTCCAGGTCCTTCCAGTCCCCGCTCTCCAGAAATGCGTCCACATAGTCCAAGGCCCAGAGCTCGCTGGCATAGGCCGCGTCCACAACGCGGAGAAAATCCGACCATACCGTGAGCAGATGAGCCGCCGCGTCCCCTGCATCCGCCTGGGCGTCTCCTGCTTCCCCGACCGCCTCCTGGGACGCAGTCTCTTCCTCTGCTTCCTCCAGGCGGAAATATCCATGGATTGTATTCTCCCAAAAGGCGTCTCTGGCCCTGGCTTGGGCGGCCTCATATTCCTCAGGCACCCCTTCCGCCTCCCTGGAAATCTGATACTGTCCGTCATATCCGGTTACTGCCGTCCGATATCTGCTGCCCATCTCCCGCGTCTTTTCGGATTCGCTTCCCGCCATCGCCTCAAGCTCCGGCTCAAGCACCTCCTTATAATAGCAGCCCAGCATCTGTGCATCCGCCAAGAGCACTGCATCCAGCCCCTCCAGATAGGCATCCCCAAAATCCTCCCAGAGCTTCGGCTCATTTGCTGCCTTCTCCAGCGTGTCTATGCAGCCCAGATACTCCCTGGCCCTTTCGGCAGGCAGGACGGCCAGAGCCTCGTAAGCCGCGCCATCCAGGGGCTCTCCGGACCAGGGCATTACCTCCCCGCTCTCCAGAAGCCGCTCTCTGTAAGCCATCGCCTGCTCCGGCCCCTGGGAAAGGCAGGCCGTCAGGTCTTCTCTGCACGCCTTAAGGCTGGCAGCAACAGGTTCCTCCTGCAGGCTGCCTGCAGCAGCTTCCTCCTGCGAAGGGCCGGCTGCAGCTTCCCTCTGCAGGCTGTCGATAAGGCCGGACATAGCCTCATACTGTCTGGCACCGCTTATATAAGCCCGAAATGCCGCGTCCACTGCCTGCTCCGCGGTCCCCTCATCGTAGGGCTGGCGAACCGGCACCCTGGAAATTTCCCGCAGGACGCTGACGCCCAGCCACGCGGTCCCGCCTGCCAGGCCAAGCACGCAGGCCGCAGCCGCAGCCCGGCGGAGGGTCCGCTGGCGCCTGAGTATCCTCCCGTAGGACCCTTGGCGCTCCGCCAGATACTCCTCTATCAGCTGATGGACAATCCGGTATTTTCCGAACTCGTCCCGAACAAGCATCCCCAGCCTCCTCCAGAGGATTTGATGCACCATCAGGCCGTACCAGGCCTCCCCGTCAGAGGCCTCCCCCCGGATGTCAGAGACATGGCCAATCCAGCCGGGAAACGCCTTGAAAATCATCCGGGAGCGAAGACTGCGCCAGCAGCGGTCCGCCACCGGAAGCATGTCTTCATCTCCAAGGGAGGCTTGGCGGCTTCGGGCCAGAGCCGCTGTCTCAGGAAGCACATAGCAGAGAGCCGCCCCAATCTGCCACCGCAGAGGAGAGTCCTCCGGAAGGCCGCGGATTTCCTTATCCAAAATAGAATCAAAGTAGCGGTCTAAAAGCTGCTTTCCCGTCTCCACAGGCCCATGGATACCGCTCATCTCGTCTGGCCGGCGTCCATGGTCTCCCCCGCTCGTTCCCGCCATCTGGCGCCCCTGGTCCAAAACCGTCCGGATATAGATGGAAAGCATCATAGGCGACTGGATAAGCCTGCGCAGCTCTCCGTTTTCCGGCAAGAGCACTCCGCTCCCCGCCAGCACTGCCTGCACCTCGTCCTCCCTAAGCGGACAGAGCTGCACCTGGGAAAAGGAGAGGGCCGGCTCCTCCCTGCGGCTGGCGAGCAGAACCCGCACGCCGGGCAGAGCGCTAAGCTCCCCTATCTCCTTCACGAGAAGCCTCGTATCGCCCGAGGCCTCATTCAGCCCGTCTAAGAGAAGAAGAAGCTTTGGCCGCTCTCCGAACCGCGTATGGATGGGCGAGGACAGAAGCCGCACAAGCTCATGGCGGGCCGTCTCCATGGTATCTGTGCCGGGCTTAAACCGCAGGCTTTCCAGAAGACGGTCCTTGATATAGGAGGCGTCCTCCTCCTCACAGCCATAGAGGGAAATGTACACCGCAGCGGGCTCCATGCCGGAATATTCCATCCTCTGCAGATACGCCGCCCGCAGCAGGGCGGTTGTCTTTCCCGCTCCTCCGCCTCCCAGGAGAAGAACGGATGCTCCCTCCGGAGCCAGCATATTCTGCAAAAGCTCCTCCAGGGACATTCTCCGGCCATCAGCAGCCTCCCCCACAATCGGATAGAGAGCCTCTTCCTCCCGTATATAGGCCAGAGCCGGATTTGTCCTCACCGCGCCAAGCACTGCCGCCCGGCCTGTCTCCCACAGCGCCCAGTGGGTGATGCCCTTTCCCTCAACCCGGTCCTGGAGCTCCTCCAAATCCAGCCGCATCTCCTCCGCGCTCTGATAGCGGCGTCGGGGCAGAGAGGCAAGTCCCTTTTTCAAAATTTTCTGCACCATGCTCCGCACAGTCTCCGGCATGTCCATCAGGCAGGGGGCCTGGGAGATGTCCGGCGGTGTGCTGCGAAGCATCTGCATGGGCGTCAGGTTCTTCCCTGTAAGACAGCGGTAAAATACAGCGGTCAAGGCATACAGGTCACTGGCCTGGCCAATCTCACCTGTTTTTCCCGACCGAATCTCCGGCGCCGTATACCCCTCCTTGGCGCTGTAGTACACAGACCTGCTGAGGCGTATTTCCTCCAGGGTGTGAACGCTGTTGTAATCAATCAGGGTGATGCGCTCCCTCCTGCCCGCTCCGATGAGCAGAAGGGTGTCCGGGCTGATATCCGAGTGCAAAAAACCAAGAGAATGAAAGCCCTCCAGCACATCCAGGGCCCCAAGCATCCTGCGGATGTGGGCCAAAAGACCCGTCCCTCCTCCGCCCTGGGCAGCAAGCTCCTTATCCAAGCTTCTTCCGCCGGAAAAGCCAAGCACGGAATAATAGGTTTGGTGCAGGAAAAATGTATTCAGATTGGCGTCAATATCCCCGGGATTCTCCTGCTGCAGCCGCAGGTGCACCTCATTTCCCCGGCTGAAGCTCAGACGGTGCAGCTCCCACACGTCTGCCGCCTCGTCTGTATGGCAGATGTTCTGATTCCCGTCCCGGTAAATCCCGCCCTTCCCGTGATAGGGAAACAGCTCCTTTATCAGCACCTGATGGCGCATCCCCTTAAGCTGCGCATCCGGATAAGAGCCCAGATACACCATGGCATTGGACCCTCGGCCCACAAATGACTCAATCCTGCACTCCATCCCGGGAAATTCCAGCACTGTTCCCGGCTGCAGCCCCATTCTCCCGTCCATAGATTCCCCTTATTCGCTCTCCTGCTCCATGCGCTCACCAAACATTGTCTTAAACATTGCCCGCATCCGCGCGTCCACATCAAACATGTCCGGGACACAGATACAGTATAAAATCAGCCAGTCAAAGGGCGCACGCGGATCCAGGGCAGAAAAACCGCAGAGATTCAGCATGTCATTGAGCCTCTGGTACAGGTCCTGGAACACCTCGTCGCGGGTGGGCTCCTCCTCCTCGTCAAAATCCGGGCCCGCATCCGTGGCCAGAAAGAGCAGTATCAGAACCTTTCGGGTCACATCCGCCTTCCGGGACTTCATCTTGGACAGGGTGGCCTCGTCCGGCCAGCTGTCGCTTATGCTCTTTTCTATGGCTGTGAAAATTCTCTTTCCGCTCTCCCCCAGCCGGCTGTTCTTCTTTTTGCTCTCCCGCACAAGCTCCTTTGCATAGAGCACATTATTTTCGTAGAAATATTCACGCAGAATATCCCGGATGGTCAGCTTCTCCGCGTCCATCACCTCTGCCTGGGCCATCGCCTCGTCCAGCTGGGGATTCTTTAGCATCTCCATCATCTCCGTAAAGAGCTGATAGGCCGTATTGTGGCACCGGCCCAGCCGGGGTGCTGCCTGCCGCAGATAGTCCGCCAGCTCCTCCTTTGACTGGAGCGCGTACACCTCCCTGCGGATAATCGGCGTAAAGCTGTCCTCCTGGGGCGCTCTCTCCTCCCGCGCCCCCTTAAGCAGGGCCCCCATCTCCTCATGCAGCGCCCGCGCCTGCGGGTAAGCCATTCCCTGCTTTAGGGCAAAGATATAGACAATCTCATCCGGACTTCTCCAGTGAAGCCCTTCCTCCGCGATGGAGGCCACAAGCTGGTCCGCCTCCTCTAAGGACAGCCCCAGGATAAAGCACACCTCGATGGCATCCGGCTTTTCAAGGGAGCGGGAGTCTGAGGTCAGCCAGCCCCGCACGCGTTTCCTGGCAGAATCCTTAGAGAGATCCGGATGATTTTTCATCAGCCCCTCGGTCAGAACCGTCTGCAAATCCCGGCCATAGGCAAATTTCTCCAGCTTCTCCCTGAGGGTGCGCATCCTTCCCTCCTTCTCCAGGTATTCCACCGCGTCCTGCACGGTCAAAAAATCCGATGTCGCCTCGTCGTACATTGCCCGAGACAGCTCTGTCATATCGCTGTTCATTGCTCTCCCCCTCCCCATGCTGCATTCCGCAGCCTCACGCCAGCTTTCTCGACTCCCAGACCTTCCCCAGGCTGTCTTTTATATCCTCCATGGACTGACCTGCGGCGGAGCTGATGGCCGCCACCACGGCGCCCTCCACAAGGGGGCAGTCCGCAAGCTCCGCCTTAACTCCCTCCAGATCCTCCAGCACCATCTCCGCTGTCATCACAGAGCTTCCCATATCCGCTAGAATCAGCACGCCGTCCCCCTCGTCGGCGCACTCCACCGCGCCCTTGATCTTCTCGTAGCTGGTTCCCAGGCCGCCGTCCTCCATGCCGCCTGCCGCGAGCATATTGGCGTTTGGCGCTGTCATCCGGCAGAGCTCCACCACCCCCTCCGCAAGAGTACAGGAGTGGGATACAATTACAATTCCTACCATAGTCTCCTCCCTCTTTACTCCGCTGCAGCCACGCAGTCCCTGATTACCTCCAGCAGATAGGAGAAGGAGGTGGCTCCCGGATCCTGGTGCCCCAGGCTCCTCTCTCCCACATAGCTGGCCCTTCCCTTGGTGGCCACCAGATCCTTTGTGTGCTCCGCTCCCTGCCAGGCCGCCCGAACGCCCTCTGCGAGCACGGCTTGTGCACTGCTCCCCGCATCAAAGGCAGCCCTCATGGCGTCCCGGGCAGGAATCATGGCGTCCAGCATGGTCTTCTCCCCGGCCGTAGACTTGCCCCTGTGCATTACGGCCTCCACCGCAGTGTCCATGGCCTTCAGGAAATCCTCCAGAGAAGCCTCCGTCCTTCCGGCCAATCCCATGCCGGCCTTCATGAAGGCGGAGCCGTACAGCGGGCCTGCGGACCCGCCCACCTTGGAGAGCAGGATCATGCCTGTCTTCTGCAGAATGCCGCCGATGTCCTTCCCCTCCAGGGCCGGGAGCTCCTTCTCCACCTCAGCGAAGCCTCTGGCCATGTTGATGCCGTGGTCATTGTCCCCGATGGGCCGGTCAAGCTCTGTGAGGTACTCCTTCTGCTCCTCCATCTTGGCCGCCATTTTTCTAAGAATATCCAATACCTGTTTTTGATCCGTCATATCTTCAGCACCTCCAGGCCGGCGTATCCGCCGGAGCGTCCAGCAATTCCTTCAATTCATCGTCCAGGCGGAGCAGGGAAATGGAAAAGCCCTGCATCTCGATGGAAGTCATATACTCTCCCACAAAGGGAGCGTACACCTTGATTCCCTTGTCCGCCAGCACATCCGCCACGTGGTCATAGATAATATAAAGCTCCATGAGGGGAGTGGCGCCCATGCCGTTCACCATGACAGCCACCTCCTGCCCCGAATAATCCATATCATTCAAAATCTGATCCAGAAGGGTATCCGCAATCTCATCTGCGGTCTTTAACGGCTCCTTGTGGGTCCCCGGCTCCCCGTGGATGCCGATTCCCACCTCCATCTCATTCTCCGAAAGCTCAAAGCCGGGAGTTCCCGCAGCGGGAACCGTACAGGGAGCGATGGCCACACCCATGGTCCGCACATTGTCGATAACCTTCTGGGCCACGGCCTGAACCTCCTCAAGGCTGCCGCCTGCCTCCGCCTTGGCCCCGGCGATTTTGTGGACAAATACGGTCCCGGCCACGCCTCTGCGGCCAACGGTGTAGAGGCTGTCCTTCACCGCCACATCGTCGTTTACAACCACCTGCTTCACCTTGATGCCTTCCATATCCGCAAGCTCCGCAGCCATCTCAAAGTTCATCACGTCCCCGGTATAATTCTTCACAATCATGAGGACGCCCTCCTCTGTGGCAACGGCCTTGATGCCCTCATAAATCTGATCCGGGGTGGGCGAGGTAAAGACAGCTCCTGCCACCGCTGCGTCCAGCATTCCCTCCCCCACGTAACCGCCGTGGGCCGGCTCATGGCCGCTGCCGCCGCCGCTGATAAGGGCCACCTTTCCCTCCTTCTTATGCGCGCGCACCACCACATTCATCCCGTCCAGCTTCCGCAGATAGGAAGGATAGGCTTTCGCCAGGCCGGAAACCATCTGTTCCTCCACCTTTTCCACTTGGTTGATAAATTTTTTCATTCCTATACCTCCATATAGTGTTCTCAATAGCTTACCTTACACTTCATATCAATGCATACACAGGTCTGGTCGGAATCATTGCGCAGCTTGTGGAGCCGGTTCGGCATAATCCGCACCGAATCACCGCTGCGGAGCAGATACTCCTCGCTGTCTGAAAATACAATATAGGCCTCCCCCTCCACCATATACAGGCTTTCCTCCTCCAAATGCTCCGTAAATCCATCCACAGATTCGCAGTGAGGCTCCAGGGTCAGCATCGCCACATCCAGAGCGGTATGCAGAGGGGAATCGACCAGCAGATTGCACATCATCTGCTTTCTGTCCTCCCCATAGTAGCTGACCATACGATTTTCCCTCCGCAGGATCAAATCACAATTCTTAATATCTTCCTTTACCAATTCCGACAGAGAAATTCCCAATTCATTCGCCAGATCGGTCAGCACCTTAAGCGTGGGATTTCCTATGCCCCGCTCCAGCTGGCTGATAATCGCTGTGCTTACATTGGTGCGCTGTGCCAGCTCCTGAATCGTCATATGATTCTTGCGCCTATAATTATTTATCTTTTGTCCAAAGTTAAAATCCACGTTCGATACTCCACCAGCCATTATTTTGAGGGACTATGCTTCATTATTTATTTTAACTGGTTACTATTTATTTTTCAATCTATTTATTGCTGCACCATCAGTTTGCAAAAACCTTTGCCCCGCAGGATATTCTTGATATTTTTGAAATGGATGTAAACACAGCCGACGGCTGCATGACCGCCACCTTCCACTACTGTCCCTTAGTAAGATCGTGGCAGAAATTAGGCTTCTCCGAAGAAAAAATCGCAGAGCTCTGCGATATCGCCATGGACGGAGACAGAGGAATTGTAAGCCAGAATCCCAGCCTTCGCTTTGAGCTGGGCGAGACCATCGGCAAAGGCGGCAGTAAGTGCGTTGTAAGGGTGAGCAAGGCTCAGTAGTGCTTCCCGAACATAGGATGCTAAAAAGCAGGAAGAACGCTCAGCATTCTGGATATGTATCAGCATATCCGAAGTCTGAGCGTTCTTTTGCAATCTTTCCTATCTCTAAAATTCTTATTCTTCCCCAAACACTGCCGCCGGATCCAGGGCGTCCCGCAGGGCATCCCCCACGAAGTTGATGGACACCACCAGGATCACAATCAGAAGGCCAGGCGGAATCCACAGCCATGGCTGGCTGGTGAGCACCGTCAGGGACTGGGCGCTGTTTAACATATTGCCCAGGCTGGCCGCCGGGGGCTGCACCCCCATTCCCAGAAAGCTCAAGGCCGCCTCATCCAGCATGGAAACCGCCATCACCGTGGTGGCATAGACCAGTATAGGAGCCATCGTGTTTGGCAGGATTTCGGAAAAGAGGATATGCCGGGCCGGCATTCCCGCCACTATGCTGCTCTTTACAAAATTGCTCTCCCTGAGGCTCAGCACATTTCCCCGCACCAGACGGGCCGCCCCCGGCCAGTCCACAAAGCCCAGAATCAGGATAATGCTCCAGAGCCCCGGGCGGAAGATGGCCGCAGCCACCAGCACCAGCAGAATGTAGGGAAAGGACATAACCATGTCCGTAAACCGCATAATCGCAATGTCAACCCAGCCCCCAAAATATCCGGCGGCCAGCCCCAGGGCCGTGCCGATGGCCGTGGAGATCACGGTGGCCAGGATTCCCACCAGGAGGGAGATCCGGGCGGCATAGAGAAGGCGGCTCAGCATATCCCTGCCAATCTGATCCGTACCCAGAAGAAATTCCGGACTTGGCGGCGCGGCAAAGGGCCCCGCGATGGCCTCCGGGTCATAGGGGGCCAGCACCGGAGCGAAAAGGGCAGCGCCGCCGATAAGGATCAGAAGCACCAGGCTTACGCTGGCCAGACGGTGGCGCCTGAAACGGCGCCAAACCATTTTCCCATAGCTCTCATATTCCATGTTCATCTCGCAGACATCCCCCTCTCTCAGCCCTGTCCGTCATACCGGATGGCAGGATTTACCAGGGCGTAAAGGATGTCTGTCAGCAGATTCGCCCCCAGAACCACCACCGCCGACAGAAGGCACACGCCCATGATCACCGGATAGTCCCGGGACAAAATGGCGCTCATGGTCATAAGGCCCAGGCCAGGCCAGGAAAACAGCTGCTCCACGATCACCGCGCCTCCAAAGAGCAGGGGGATCTGCATGCCGATTACCGTCACAATAGGTACCAGGGCATTGGCCAGGGCATGGCGCCAGATCACCCGGCGCCGGCCGATCCCCTTTGCCCTGGCAGTGCGCAGATAATCCTGCTCCAAGATCTCCAGCACCGCGCTCCGGATATAGCGGATGTTGGATCCCGCCATGGACACGGAGAGCACCAGCACCGGCATCACCATATGGGCCGCCACGTCCAGCGCCCCGCCGGAGCCGCCCAGAGTTTCCATCCCTGTGGAGGGGAGAAGCCCCAGCCGCACCGTAAATATATACACCAGCACCAGGGCCAGGAAAAATCCCGGTATGCTGCTGCCGAAGAAGGAGGCGGTCACCACCGCGTAATCCCGCTTGGTGTACTGGTGAACCGCGCTGTATATCCCTGCGGGTACAGACAAAATGAGGCTCACCAGCAGGCTCACTCCCATGAGAAGGAGGGTGGGGCCCAGGCGGCTCCCGATCATCTCAGCCACCGGCTGGTAGTTTTTTATGGACACCCCCAGATTCCCCTTAAGGAGCTCCCCCACCCACATAAAATATTGGATATAAAATGGCTGATCGAGTCCCAGGGCCGCCTCGCGGGCCGCAATGGCCTCCTCCGAGATGCGGGCGCCCTGAAGCATTTCCAGGGGGCTGCCCGCAAAGCACATGATGGCGTAGTCAATGATCGTGATCCCGATCAGAGTGGGGATGGCAATCAGCAGCCGTTTCAAAATATATCTCGTCATGGGCGCCTCCCTTCTTCCCGCAGAGCGTCAGTCTGGGCCGCCTGCTGGCCGCCCGCCGCAGGAGCGCAGGCCGCCAGGTGCCTTCCGGTCCCATCCACGGAAACCAGCTCCTGCCTGTGTGTACGGCAGGCCGCTTCCCTGCGGGGACACCGGGGATAGAAGGGGCAGCCCTCCATCCCGCTCTGCGCGGACTTTCCCTCCGTCTTCTCCACGGATCCGGCCTCCCCCTCCAGCAGCGGCTCCCTGCGCTTGTCCCGCATTCTGGGATCCGGCATGGGAAGCGCCGCCAGCAGGGCCCGGGTATAGGGGTGGACGGGATGATCAAAAATCTCCCGGCTCTCCCCGAGCTCCACAATTTTCCCCAGATACATGACGGCAATGCGGTGGCTCACATAGTCCACAGCCCCCAGGCCATGGCCGATAAAAATACAGGTCAGCCCCAGCTCTCTCTGAAGGCCCTTAAGCAGATTTAAAATCTGGGCCTGTATGGACACGTCCAGGGCGCTCACCGGCTCGTCGCAGATGAGAAGCTCCGGCCCCAGGGACAGGGCCCTGGCAATGCCGATCCGCTGCCTCTGCCCGCCGGAGAACTGGCGCGGGTATCTGCCCAGGGCCCCCGAAGGCAGGCCCACCATATCCATGAGCCTTTCCGCCTCCCTCTGAGCCGTGCGCTTATCCGCCAGCCCGTGATAGATCATGGGCTCTGTCAGAATATCAAAAATCCTCTTCCTGGGGTTTAACGAGGAATAGGAGTCCTGAAAGACCATCTGGATCTTGGTCCGGACTCCCTGTCTCTCCCGCTGGCTCATAGCCGTCAGGTTCTCCCCGTCGTACCACACGCTTCCCGCGTCCGGCCTTTCAAGGCCTGTGAGCAGGCGTCCCAGGGTGGATTTGCCGCAGCCCGACTCTCCCACCAGTCCCAGCGTTTCCCCCCGCATGAGAGAAAAGGTAACGCCGTCCACCGCCTTTACGATTCCCTTTCTGCTGGAAAATGGGCCTCCGCCCGCTCGATACTGTTTTTCCAATCCCTCTGCCCGAAGCAGAGGCACTTCCTTCTTATCCTGCATCCGCTGTAATCTCCTCAGCCCGGCAGCATCGCACCAGGCGGTTCTGTTCCTCCGGCCCTCTGCCGGCTGTGTCAAATTCCCGATCTATCTGCGGCTCCCCGCAGCGCTCCGTCCGGTATGGGCACCGGGGGCCAAAGCGGCAGCCCGTCATCTGATCATAGCGCTCCGGAACCGTTCCTCTGATGGAGGACAGGACGTGCTCCCTTCCCCGTCCCACAGTGGGCATGGCAGCCATGAGGGCTCGAGTGTAGGGATGGGCGGGCCGGTCGAACAGGTCAAATACCGGCGCCTGCTCGATGATCTGCCCCGCATACATCACAAGCACCCGGTCCGCCATCTGGGCCACCACCCCCATATCGTGGGTGATCAAAAGAATGGCCATCCCGGTCTCCTCCCGCAGCTTGAGAAGAAGCTCCATAATCTGCGCCTGGATGGTCACATCCAGGGCTGTGGTAGGCTCGTCCGCAATGAGAAGCTTTGGCCCACAGGCCAGCGCCATAGCGATCATAACCCGCTGGCGCTGGCCGCCGGAGAGCTGATGGGGATACTTCTCCATAATAGAAGAAATATCTCCCAGCCCCACCTTTTTCAGAAGCTCTGCCGCGCGCTCCTCCCGCTCCCTGCGGCTTAGACTCGTGTGGGCCTCCATGCTCTCCATGATCTGCCTTCCGATGGGGAATACCGGATTTAACGCGCTTAAGGGATCCTGGAAGATCATGGTCAGGCTGTTCCCCCGAATCTGGTCAAGCTCCTTTTCCGGGAGGCCCAGAAGCTCCTTTCCCAAAAACCGGGCGCTCCCCGAGGCGCTCCCGCCCCGGCCCAAAAGCCCCATGACTGCCAGGGAGGTCACGCTCTTTCCGCAGCCCGACTCACCCACCAGGCAGACCACCTCTCCGGGATTTACCTGGAAGGAAATTCGATCCACGCTGATGCTTCTCCCCTTATCGTCAGAGAAAGCCACCTGCAGATCCTTTACCGCAAGCACAGGTTCCACGGCGCTCCTCCCCCTTTCTTATCGATCACTCTTATTCACCGGATACATCCCATTGTTCCACATGGTTAAAGAAACCATACACACTGGGCTGGGCATTTACAAGGCGCTTATTTGCCGCCGCCATGGACTTAATGATATAGGCGGAGAACATGGGTACATCCTCCTGCACCTTCCGGTCCACCGCGCCGTAGAGCTCCTTCAGCTCCTTAGCATCACTGCTTAAGGGAATCTGGGCAAAAGCCTCCTCGATCTCCGGGCTGGTATATCCGGTCCAGCTCCCCTCGCCGCCCAAAAGCCATGCAATATCCACATAAGGATCCACCGGCGGGTAGGTGTACTGCACAGCCAGCACATCAAAATCCCCGCTGCCCGCTGTGCTCATCAGCGAGTTGATGTCCATGGTCTGGATCTGGGCCTGGATGCCCACAGCTGCCCACTGAGCCACGATGATGGACGCCGCGTTCACAAAGGTGCTGTCCCCGGAATCCACGCAGAAGCGCAGAACCTGGCTGCCATCCCAGCCGCTCTCCGCGAGAAGGGCCTTGGCCTTCTCCGGGTCATAGCCCAAAGGCTCAATGGTGTCGTCATAATAGGGGCTTGCGGAGGAGAGAAAGCCCTCGGACACCTCCCCATTTCCCTTTAAGAGCTGCTCCAAAATCTGCTGCCGGTCAATAGCATAAACCATAGCCTGGCGCACCCGGGCGTCCGGTATATTTTCCGTGCGGATAAACACGGACTGGTTGGTGATGGGATCCCCGAAGGAGGCCTCCACATTCTCCAGGGCCTGTACGCTCTCATAGTCCTCCAAGGGAATCGCGCTCATGGTGTTCTGGGTGATGTCGATCTCCCCGGACTGAAGGCCTGCCAGGAGCTGGCTCCCCTCCACGATGCGGATGTTCAGCCGATCGATGGCCGGAGCACCCTTAAAGTAGGCCTCATTGGCTTCGTAGGAGATATAGTGATCCTTGTCAAACTCTGTCACCCGGAAGGGGCCGCTCACCACGTCCGGATGGTTGAACCAGTCGTAGGAGGCCAGATCCGCCTCCGCCACTCCCTCCAGCACATGCTTGGGAAGGGGCATAAGGTAGCGGGCATAGGAGCTGTTGAAGGTGATGAGTGACATGGGATCCTTGGTGGTAAAGCGCACGGTTTTGTCGTCCACCTTGACAATCCCATCCACATGATCTGCTCCCTCCTCCACGTAGCCGTCATCGCCCACGCCCTCAAAGACGTAGTACATCATGGCGGTGTTACCGATCACCGGGCTGCAGAGCCGCAGGGCCGTATAGACCACGTCGTCCGCCGTTACCGGCTGCCCGTCGGACCAGACCGCGTCCTCATCGATGTGCACCAGGAAATTCCGCTCGTCCTCCGCAGTGATGGAGTCCGCCAGCATGCCCTCAAATTCCATGTCCGGGCTCAGCTCCACCAGGGGAAGGAACATCAGGCCCGTGGCGTATTTGTTGATCTCCACCCCGTCCATGAGAAGGGGATTCAAGGTGTTGAGGCTGCTGGTGACGCCCACATTCACCACCTTCTCGCCGGGGGCCGCCGGGGCGGCCTCCCCTCCCGCGCTCTGATCTCCCGCCTGGGCCGCAGCCTCACCGCTCCCCGTCTGGGCTCCCGAGCCGCTCTGGCCGCACCCGGCCAGAGACAGCGCCACAGCCCCGGACAGCGCCAGGGCTGCGGCCCTCTTTAACATTTCCTTACAAGACTTCTTCATTCTCTCTGCCTCCTGCTATTATTCCTATATATCTGACATCAAGCCCGGGGAGCGGAGAAAAAGCACCGTGTAGTAGCCCGCCTTCTCCTCCAGCTCCTCCAAGCATTCATATACCTTTTCTCCCTCCATGCCGCAGCGCTCCACGCCCTGCACCTGATATCCGCCCTCTGACAGCCGCTTTTTCACCTGTCCCATGGCGCTTCCCGCCTTCATGAGGACCTTTACCCCCGGATAATGGAGGGCCTCCTCCATCCCATAGGAGGAGGGGATCACATGCAGCTCCTCGCCGCCCTCCGCAAGGGAGCATCCCAGCCGGGCTGCCGCCGCGCAGAAGGAGGGAACCCCGCTCACCATCTCAGCCGCAAATCCCGCCTTCCGCACTGCCTTCGCCCCGTAAGCGGAGCTGGAGTAGATGGACACATCCCCCAGATTCAGCCAGGCGACGTCCTTTCCCAGCCGCAGCGTCTCTATAAGGGCCCTGGCGGCCTCCCTGTGGCTCCTCTCCAGAAGCTCCCTGTCCCTGGTCATGGGCATGTGGAGGGCGAGAAGCTCCTTCTGGCCTATCTCCGGCACTGCCGCCGCGGCAATTTTATAGGCAATGCACTGCCGGCCGCTGCTCGCAGCCGTGCTTCCCGCGGACACCGCGATCACCGGACACTGCCGGATAATCCGCACCGCCTTCAGGGTCAAAAGCTCCGGATCACCCGGGCCAACGCTGACACAGTAGAGTGTCCCATTCATAGCATCTCTTCCTCCTGCCTCTCCTTCCGCCTGTATACAGTCTCATAGCTCCATTATATATGGGAGGAGACTAGACCGCAACCCAATAATT
>CALWMT010000026.1 GCA_944382045.1 uncultured Enterocloster sp.
C
Source organism: uncultured Enterocloster sp. (assembly GCA_944382045.1). Taxonomy (GTDB): domain Bacteria; phylum Bacillota; class Clostridia; order Lachnospirales; family Lachnospiraceae; genus Enterocloster. Next base: position 2 of record CALWMT010000026.1, read on the forward strand.
CTCCAGCCAGGCGATGGAGTCCATGTCCAGATGGTTGGTGGGCTCGTCCAGGAGGAGCACATCGGGCCTTGTGAGGAGGAGCTTGCCCAGGGAGACCCGGGTTTTCTGGCCGCCGGAAAGGGCGTCGATGGATTTGCCGAATTCCTCCTCGCCGAAGCCAAGGCCTTTTAAAACGCCGGTAATCTCGCTCTGGATGGAATAGCCCTCTGCCATCTCAAATTCATGGTTTAAGCGGCTGTACTCCTGGAGCATGGCCTCCAGCTCCTCCCCGGCGGCGGACTTCATATCCGCTTCCAGGCGGCGGATCCGCTCCTCCATGGCGAGTATGGGCCGCTTCACCTCTAAGAGGGCGTCGTAAATGGTCTCGGCTCCCGCCAAATCCTGGTGCTGGGCCAGGTAGCCGATGGAAGCGCCCTTGGACAGGGTCACAAGCCCCTCGTCCGCAGCCAGCTCCCCGATGATGATTTTTAACAGGGTGGATTTGCCCGCCCCGTTGATGCCGACCACAGCGGCCTTTTCATGCTCCTCAATGTGGAAGGATACATGCTTTAAAATGTCATTTTCCCCGAAGGATTTGCTTATATTGCTGCACGATAAAATCACGGTAAAACTCCTTAGTGTATGGTGCGGCTTTAAGAGGCGTACCCCTTGGACTGCCTCTCAGCCTTGCGCTGCGGAAAATGCCGTCGTATGGACCTCTTCCGCATGAAACAGTATAATATAAGGAGCTTTTTTTTTCAAGAGCGCATTATTTTGAATACAAATTTGACATTTATTTGACATCCGCTTATAATAAATAAGTATACGTTCAGGGCGGAAGAGATCCTGAACTCTACAGAGAACGGCAGGAAGAAGGAGCGGCAGAATGGAACGCAAAGAGATTTCCAAAGCAGTGATCTCACGGCTGCCCAGATATTACCGATATTTGGGGGAGCTTATTGAGGAGGGTGTGGAGCGGATATCCTCCAATGAGCTCAGCGCCCGGATGAAGGTGACGGCCTCCCAGATCCGGCAGGATCTGAACAATTTCGGAGGCTTTGGGCAGCAGGGATATGGCTACAACGTGAAGTATCTTTACGCAGAGATTGCGAAGATTTTGGGCATTGACCAGCAGCATAACCTGATTATTATAGGAGCGGGAAATTTGGGACAGGCAATTGCCAATTATACGAATTTTGAGCGGAGAGGCTTTGTAATCAAGGGCATGTTCGACATCAATCCCAAGCTTATCGGTCTGGTAATCCGGGGGATTGAGATTCGCTCAGTGGATGATTTGGAGAGCTTCATTCGTGAGAATGAGATACAGATTGCGGCCCTCACGATCCCAAAGACAAAGGCACCTGAGATCGCGGACCGTCTGGTGAAGGCGGGGATCAAGGCAATCTGGAATTTCGCCCATACGGATTTGGTTGTGCCGGACGATGTGGTGGTGGAGAATGTCCACCTGTCTGAGAGTCTGATGCGGCTTTCCTACCGCGTGTGCAGCATGCAGGATAAGAAGAAGGCCGGAAAGCAGGAGAAATGATACTGGGAGTTGGAACCGATTTAGTGGAGATAGCGCGCATGGGCAGAGCCTGTGAAAAGGATTATTTTGTGATGCGCACATTTACGGAGCGGGAAAGCCGGCAGGCAAAGGGGTCAGCCTCTAAGCTTGCCGGCTCTTTTGCCGTAAAAGAGGCGGTGGCGAAGGTGCTGGGGACAGGATTCCGCAGCTTTATGCCCATTGATATTGAGGTCCTGCGGGACGAGCTGGGAAAGCCATACGTCTGTCTGTACGGCGGAGCGCTGGCCCGGTTTAGGGAAATGGGATTGGCGCGGATTGAAGTATCCATAACAAATACCAGTGAATGGGCCATGGCCTTTGCCGTGGGCGAGGGGAAGGAGAGAAACGAAAATGAGACGGCTTGTGACGGGGAGACGGGCGAAGGAGATTGACGCCTATACCATGAACGTGATAGGGATTCCCTCTATGGTTCTCATGGAGCGGGCAGCACTAGGGGTGGCCCGGATGGTTCAGGAGTATTTCCAGGAGAGGGAGCACGCTGGTGCCTGCGCGGCGTCAGGCTCTGGATTTACAGGATGGTCTGCCGTGGCGGTCTGCGGCACGGGAAATAATGGCAGATGGCGTGGCGGCGGCACGAATGCTGCGCCTGGCCGGTTTTGATGCCTGCGCGGCCATTATCGGTGATGTGAATAAGGGAACAGAGGAGTTTAAGAGGCAGCTGGAGATCGCCAGGCGGGTGGGAGTGCCCATTTTTGCGTGGCAGAGAATAAGGGAGCGGCCTTGGGATGCGGTGATTGACGCGGTGTTTGGTGTGGGCCTTTCAAGGGAAATTGAAGGGGACTACCGGCTCTGCATCGAGGCCATGAATGCTTTGACGCCTGCTCCGTCTCTGCGGGCAGCTGTGGATATCCCCTCAGGGATTCACGCTGATACAGGGCAGGTGATGGGGATTGCTTTCCGGGCGGATGTGACGGCAGCCTTTGGATGGGAGAAGCAGGGGACTGTTCTCTATCCGGGACGGGAGTATGCAGGCAGCGTGCAGGTTGAGGACATCGGCTTTCCAGCGGCGGCCATCGACTGTGCGCCCGGCAGTGAGGGCTGCTCTCAGCCTGCTTTTACCTATGGGCCGGAGGACCTTGCACAGGTCCCAGCCAGAAAGGCTTACTCCAACAAGGGGACCTTTGGCAGAGTGCTCATTGCAGCTGGATCCCGGGGCATGTGCGGGGCCGCTTATCTCAGCGCCCTGGGGGCTTACCGCGCTGGGGCCGGGCTGGTTAAAATTCTTACTGTTGAGGAAAACCGCCAGGTCCTTCAGGGACTTCTGCCGGAGGCCATCCTGTCTCTCTACAGTCCGGAGGATGTGGCGCATGACAGGGAGGAATTTCAGAAATTTATGGAGGAGCAGACCGCATGGGCGGATGTAGTGGTTCTGGGCCCCGGCCTAGGCCGGGAGCCCTATGTGGAGCAGCTTGCGGAGGCTATTTTGACCAGCGCCTATGTGCCGGTGATTATCGATGCGGACGGGCTCAATGCCATAGCGGCCCACCCCTATTTGACTTCTTATTATACGGAAAATATTGTGATTACGCCCCATCTGGGAGAGATGGCCCGGCTTACCGGGCAGACAGTGGCGCAGATCCAGGAGAATCTGCCTGCCTGTGCCTCGGAGTATGCCTCCCGTTACGGCATTACCTGTGTCCTGAAGGACGCAGCCACTGTGGCGGCTGGGCGTGACGGGGCTTTATATATTAATGCAAGCGGGTGCAGTGCTATGGCAAAGGCCGGTTCCGGCGACGTGCTTACCGGAATTATCGCCGGCCTCATGGCGGTCGGCATGGAGGAGGAAAAGGCGGCATTTTTGGGCGTTTATATCCACGGGCTTGCTGGGGAGGCGGCTGGGGGAGACAGCCACAGCATGCTGGCCTCGGAGCTGGCGGAGCATATTCGAGACGTTTTGCCATATAGGAGGAATGTGAGATGAGACCTTACGAAAGAGTATATGCAGAAATCAATTTGGACGCAGCGGCAGAAAATATGCGGGCGATGAAGGAGAGCCTGCCGCTGTCTGCTGCTATGATGGGAATCGTAAAGGCGGACGGCTACGGCCATGGGGCAGTGCCCATTGCAGAGGCCATCGATCCCTATGTGGAGGCCTACGGCGTGGCCACAGCGGATGAGGCGCTGCATCTGCGAAGGAATGGCATCACAAAGCCGATTTTGGTGCTGGGGCCGGTGCATCTTTCCCGGTATGAGGAGCTGGTGCGGGCCCATATTCGCCCGGCCATTTTCCGAATGAAGGAGGCAGAGCGGCTGTCGGAGCTTGCGGCAGAGACCGGGGAGGAGGCCAGGGCCCACATTGCCCTGGATACGGGGATGTGCCGCATCGGCATGAGGCCAGACCGAGCCTCTGCGGAAATGGTTCTGTCCATGAGCCGTCTGCCGGGGCTTACCCTTGAAGGCCTGTTTACGCATTTTGCCCGGGCGGACGAGAGGGATAAATCCGCCTATGAGGCGCAGCTTGCGGCCTACAGGACCTTTGCCGGATATCTTGAGGAGCTGGGCGTGGATATTCCTGTCAAGCATTGCTCCAACAGCGCCGCGATTGTGGAGGGACTGGATTCCAATTCACTGAACATGGTCCGGGCGGGCATCGCCGTGTACGGCCTCTATCCGTCGGACGAGGTGGACAAAAGCCGCGTGCGGCTGCGCCCGGTTATGGGAATCAAGAGCGCCATCACCTATATCAAGGAGGTGGAGCCCGGCTCTGCCATAAGCTACGGGGGAACCTTTGTGGCGGAAAAAACCATGCGGGTAGCTACAATCCCTGTGGGATACGGGGATGGCTGGCCAAGGGCCCTGTCCAACCGGGGAGAGGTGCTGATTCGCGGAAAGCGGGCGCGGATACTTGGCCGGATCTGTATGGATCAGTTTATGGCGGATGTGACGGATATTCCTGAGGCCGAGGAGGACGATGCGGTTACGCTTCTCGGGCGTGACGGGGAGGAGGAAATCACGGCGGAGGAGCTGGCAGAGCGAAGCGGCGGATTTCACTATGAGCTCCTCTGCAATGTGGGCAAGCGTGTTCCTCGGGTTTATATAAGCGGCGGAAAAATCGCGGGCACAAAAGACTACTTTTAAATAACAGTTCAGGACGGCGGGGAAACAAAGGGCGCCATGCATGCGCCCAGGCTCCGGACATTTTACTCTTTCATATGATGGTATTGAGGGGATTTTTACAGCAGCCCTGCCTGCTGTGAATACCTGGCGGAATTGAGGCAATACTAGAGGCAGGACCGGCGGACAGCCGGCAAGTAAGATGACGGAGTGTGAGCAGTGTGATTATCAGGCGAGGAGATATTTATTATGCGGACCTTCGGCCCGTGGTGGGTTCCGAGCAGGGCGGCGTGCGCCCGGTACTTGTGATACAAAACGACGTGGGAAACCGGCACAGCCCCACGGTTATCTGTGCGGCCATCACGTCCCGGATGAACAAGGCGAAGCTCCCCACCCATGTGGAGCTGGGGGCCAGGCGCTGCGATATGGTCAAGGATTCGGTGATACTTCTGGAGCAGCTGCGCACCATCGACAAGCAGAGGCTCAGGGAGAAAATCTGCCACATCGATGGGGAACTGCTGAAAAAAGTGGACGAGGCCCTGCGGGTGAGCCTGGAGCTCCATACATAAGCCCCGCCCCCAACATTGACGAATCCCACAAAAACTGGTAAAATACCCTATAGCAGTTTGAGCGGCGGGAAAAGAGAGCGGCAGACCCGCGTCAAGCTTGCTTGTAAGCGGGTCTGCCGCTCTCTTTTCCCATCGGGCGGACGCCCGATGCAGTACCCGCACAGAGAAAGGAGTTCATTTTTACATGGACGATGGCTATTCGTCTGCCAGCATACTGGTGCTGATTTTATTCATCCTGCTGGAGGGCGCATTTTACGGATTTGGCGCTGCCGTTCAGAACGTCAATGAGACGAAGCTGGAGGAGGACGCCAAAGGAGGAAGCCGCAAGGCGGAAAGGCTCCTGGGCATTATCAATGACCCGGGGCGGCTTGTACATACCATTCAGGTTACCACCCATCTGATTGCCCTGATTGCCGGGGCGGTGATTCTTCCGGGCTGCGTCCGGGGACTGACCGCGCGGTTCCAGGCGCTTTTTCAGGGAATGGGCGGCCTGTCAGCCTACCTGCCGGGCACAGGGCTTTTGTGGGAGCGGACGCTGGCGGCTGTTTTAGTGACCTTATTTTTTCTTCTTCTGATTGTCAGCCTGGGAATTATAATCCCCAAGCGCCTGGGCGCAAAGAGCCCGGAGTCCTGGGGGTATCATCTGCTTCCCCTGATTCTCTTTTTTACAGGTCTTTTCCGGCCTCTGACCGCACTTATCAACGGCATTTCCTATCTGATTCTCAAGGCCTTCGGGGTGGAGTTTGCCCAGGAGGAGGAAAACGTGACCGAGGAGGAAATCATGTCCATGGTGAATGAGGGGCATGAGCAGGGCGTCCTGGAGGCGGGCGAGACGGAGATGATCACCAATATTTTTGAGCTGGGGGACAAGGAAGCCTGCGATATCATGACCCACCGGACCAGTATGGCGGCCCTGGAGGGGGAGATGACCTTAAAGGACGCGGTGGACTTTATTCTCCACGAGGGGGTCAATACCCGCTATCCGGTCTATGGGGAGGATATTGACGATATCATCGGCATCCTGCATTTTCGCGATGCCATGGCTGCGGCGGCCCAGGGCGACAAAAAGGACTGGATGATTAAGGACATTCCGGGCCTTCTCAGGCAGGCCAGTTTTATCCCGGAGACCAAGAGCATCGATGTGCTCTTTAAGGAAATGCAGTCCCGCAAGACCCACATGGTGATTGTGGTGGACGAGTACGGGCAGACGGCGGGCCTTTTGACCATCGAGGACATTCTGGAAGAGATTGTGGGAAATATCCTGGATGAGTACGACGAGGAGGAGGAGTTCATCACCCCGGCGGGGAACGGAGCCTACCTCATGAACGGCCTTACGCCTCTGGACGATGTGATGGATGTCCTGGGCATTGAATTTACGGATGAGGATTATGACACCTACGATACATTGAACGGCTTCCTTCTGTCCCGGCTGGAGCGGATTCCCCAGGAGCATGAGCGGCCGGAGCTGGAGTTTGCCGGGTACCATTTTAAGGTGATGCAGGCGGGCAACAAGATGATTGAGAGCGTGCTGGTCTCCCCGGCTTCCCAGCCGGAGGAGAGCGGGGCGGAGGGCCCAAGGACAGCGGAGGAGACATAAGGGAGGTAGGAGCATGTACGAGCTGATGCAGGTTTCCGCGCATGATTATTACATACAGAGCCCGGCCAAAATCGGGCTTGTGCGGTTAAATGACAGGGAGGTCTGTCTGATTGACAGCGGCAATGATAAGGATGCGGGCCGCAGGGTGAAGAAGCTTCTGGACGCGGAGGGCTGGACCCTTACCGCCATCTACAATACCCATTCCCATGCGGACCACATTGGAGGCAGCCGCTATCTCCAGGGACAGACGGGCTGCCGGGTTTACGCGCCGGGCATTGAGTGCGCGTTTACAAGGCATCCGATTTTGGAGCCGGCGTTTCTTTTCGGCGGCTATCCGGCAAAGGATCTGCGGCATAAATTCCTCATGGCCCAGGAGAGCGATGCCCAGGAGCTGACCGCCCAGGCGCTTCCGGACGGCTTTTCCATTATCCCGCTTCCGGGCCATGCCCTGGATATGGTGGGATTTCGCACGCCGGAGGGCACGGTATACCTGGCGGACTGCCTATCCAGCCGGGAGACCCTGGACAAGTACGGGATCGTATTCCTCTATGATGTGGCGGCCTATCTGGAGACGCTCTCCATGGTAAAGGGGCTTTCCGCGAACCTGTTTGTGCCCGCCCACGCGCCGGCGTCAGAGGACATCGGGGATCTGGCCCAGTACAACATAGACAAGGTGCTGGAGATTGGGGAGCGGATCGTGGACCTCTGCGGGGAACCCCTGTGCTTTGAGCAGCTTCTTGGACGCCTGTTTTCCCTGTATGGACTGACCATGAACTTTGAGCAGTATGTGCTGGTGGGGAGCACGGTGCGATCCTACCTGGCCTGGCTTAAGGACGAGGGGCGGATTCGGGCGGAGTTTTCGGACAATATGCTTTTGTGGAGGCGGTAAAACGTCTTGCCATCTAAAAAGAATCGTGCTAATATAAAAAAGATGTGCCGCGTTTGGCGGCGGAAACCAGAGAGACTGCCCATGGACAAGGGGCAGGGAAGATAAGTTAGAAAGGGTGTTTTATTCCATGTCAGGACATTCAAAATTTGCCAACATTAAGCATAAGAAGGAGCGCAATGACGCGGCCAAGGGAAAGATTTTTACGGTTATCGGCCGGGAGATCGCGGTGGCTGTGAAGGAGGGCGGACCGGATCCGGCCAACAACAGCAAGCTGCGCGATGTGATTGCCAAGGCCAAGGCCAACAACATGCCCAATGATACCATTGACCGGGGCATCAAGAAGGCGGCAGGAGACGCGGCCTCCGTTAATTACGAGACTCTCACCTATGAGGGATACGGCCCCAGCGGCGTGGCCATTATCGTGGATACGCTGACGGACAACAAGAACCGGACCGCGGCCAATGTGCGCAGCGCATTTACCAAGGGCGGCGGCAATGTGGGGACGCCGGGAAGCGTGTCCTACATGTTTGACAAGAAGGGCCAGATTATTATTGACAAGGAAGAATGCGAGATGGATCCCGACGAGCTGATGATGGCAGCCCTGGACGCGGGAGCCGAGGATTTCTCTGAGGAGGAGGACAGCTACGAGGTGCTGACGGATCCCGATGATTTCAGCAAGGTCCGGGAGGCCCTGGAGGCGCAGAAAATCCCCATGATGGAGGCCTCTGTCACCATGATCCCCCAGACCTGGGTGGAGCTTTCCGACGAGGAGGACATCAAGAAGTTAAACCGGATTCTGGATCTGCTGGACGACGATGACGATGTCCAGGCGGTTTACCACAACTGGGATGAATAAGACAAAACCCCCGCAGCAGGCTTGGGGCATCCGGCTTGCTGCGGGGGCTTTTTGATGACCGGTGAGAGGGCTAATTTGCAACCACCATGGTCTTTAGCCCTTCCGTGGACGTGGGGGCGTTGAAGATATAGAGCGTGTAGGAGGTGTTGGCGCTCATGTTGGCCGCCGCTGTGGCCACATAGGTGTTGGGGTAGGCGCCGGTACGGGAGATGTAGAGCTGGTACCAGCCCGGATAGAAGCTGGTGTAGGGGGTTACCTCCTTGTAGCGCACATTGCTGAAGGCGGTGTAGGTGCTGTTCTGGCTGCCGATGGAAATGTCAAAGGGCCCCAGGTTTAAGGAGAGGTTGCAGGCTCTTAGGCAGCTGGTGCCGGAGGGCGCGCTGCAGGAGATGTCCGATACCTCCATCAGATCCAGGCCGCTGGCTGTGTTGATGATGGCCACGGTGATGGAGGAGGAGGCCTTCACCTGGATGGGCTTTTGGATGTACACATAGCCGTTGGCCCCGGATACAGTCACTGTCTGGGTGCCGGAGGCGGCCTGCACATAGCTTGTGATGTCCCCGCCGCCCAGCTGGCTGGCCACCATCCAGTTGCCCAGATAGACATAGAAGGGCTGGTAGCCGTTGGAGGCGTTTAGGATGCGTACCCGGCCAAAGCTTGAGGAGGTGCAGCTGAAGCAGGGGAAGGTAATGCCGGGAATCACGGTTACAGAGGAATTGCTTCCGGATCCGGGGAATACCGGGCGGAATATGGGCGGGAAGCCATTGGGATGATGGTTTCCCGGCGGGAGGTCATCCGGCGTCACTGTGGGGCCTCCCTCCCCGGGATTTGGCAGGGGGATTACCGGGGTATGTTCGGGATTCGTGGTCCCATTCTGCCCATTTTGCCCGCTGTTTGAGTCCGGAGTCACCACAGGACCTCCTTCCCCAGGGTTTGGAAGGGGAGCCACCGGCACATCTGCCCCGGTCTCCTGAGCTTCCACATAGGTATCCGGATAGTCATTCATCCGATCCGAACGGTAGGTCTGATTGTTCATAAATACCTCGCTCTTATTCATAGTTCAGTATAGTCTATTCAGGCATCGCCCGGAATGTGAATTTTTTTAGAAAAAACTTTGCCGTCTATGAGAGGCCTTCCACAAATAAACACTGCCTCGGCTGGCTGGCGCATTTTCAGCGAAGCAGGGCATATAATAAAAGGAATGCAGGTGCAGGGGAGCAGGGCTTCATGGTATGGGAGTCAAAGCGGACGGCGGTTTCCGCCCTGGGGCTGCCAAGGGACGTGATCCTTGGGGACGCCCTTATAAGCCTTGTGGGAAGCTGCCAGGTGAATATAGAAAATTACAGAGGGCTCCTGTTCTATACAGATACCCTGGTTCGAATTCGGGCAAGAAACGGACAGATTGTGATCCGGGGGGAGGCCCTCTGCATTGAACGGTATACAGCGGAGGAAATGATGCTTACAGGAAGAATTCACGCATTGGAATTTTGCTGACAGCCTGCCTGCGAAGCGGTGTGGGATTAGGGGAGGAATGGGCTTGGTTGAGGGGCTGATTCGAAAATGGAAGGGCTATGTGGAGATAGAGCTTCTGGGATATTCGCCGGAGCGCTTTTTGAATTTGTGCACTGCAAGGGGGATTGAGCTGTGGAAGGTGCGGTGCAGCTCCGCAGGAGGATATTGCTGCTGTATCAGCCTTAGGGATTTTTGGCGGCTGAAGCCAATCCTTAAAAAGTCCGGGGTGCGGCTCCGGTTAAGCTCCCGCAGGGGGCTTCCCTTTTTTCTTCATAAAAATCGGCGGAGAAAATGGTATGCGGCAGGGATAGGTGCGTTCTTTTTATTTCTCTATGTCATGTCCCTGTTTATATGGGACATACAAATAGAGGGAAACCGCAGCTATACAAGAGATACGCTTCTGGAATTTTTGGAGGCAGCAAGTGTGCGGGCCGGAAGCCGAAAGACGCAGGTGGACTGCGGGCAGCTGGAGGAGGAGATACGGGCTGCTTTCCCGGAAATCACCTGGGTTTCCGCAGGCATTTCCGGAACCCGTCTTTTCATTCGCATAAAGGAAAATGAGGTGCTCTCCCAGGTGCCGCAAAAGGACGACAGCCCGGCGAATATAGTGGCAGCACGTGATGGAATCATCACCTCCATGGTGGTCCGGCAGGGGACGGCCCGAACGGTTTTGGGGGAGACGGTGGCAGAGGGGCAGATCCTGATAGAGGGGCGGGTGCCCATTGTGGGGGACGACGGGGCGGAGATTCGGGCCTATTTGGTTCCGGCTGACGGGGATGTGAGGGCCAGGACGGTACATACCTATGAAAAGGAGATTCCCCTGTTTTACGAGGAGCGGACAGCCACAGGAAGAGAGCGCCGGGGCATTTACCTGAAGGCGGGCCCCTGGTCCCTCACGATTCTTCCTCCGGCAGCCGGTCATGGGGAGTGGGACTATTTCATGGAAGAAAAACAGCTCACGCTTTTTACGGATTTCTGCCTCCCGGTGTACCTGGGGAATATCCGGGGCCGTGAGATGGTATCCTATGAGAAGAACTATGGGGAGAGGGAGCTTCGTGAGCTGGCCCGGGCGCTCAATGGCCAGGCTGTCAAAAATTTAGAGGAAAAGGGGGTACACATTCTGGAAAATAATGATAGAATAGAAACATGCCCGGGGGGCTGGCGCATCAGCGGCCGCCTGGTGACAGAGGAATCCATCGCCCGCAGGGAGGCGGTGGCGGAGAAAGGTTTGATGGAATGAGTGTGATTGAGACGCTGATTGATATACCCGCAGAGCACGAGAAGAACGTCTGCGGGCAGTTTGACGCGTATTTAAAGAAAATCGAGCGGACACTCCATGTGACGATTCTGGCCAGGGACGGGGAGATCAAGCTGATCGGCCCGGAGAATATGGTGGGAAAGGCCAAGAGCGTATTTTCCAACCTGGTGGAGCTGTCCAAACGGGGAAATGTAATCACGGAGCAGAATGTGGATTATGCCCTTTCCCTCTCCTTCACGGAGAATGACGGACAGATTCTGGAGATTGACAAGGATATTATCTGCCGGACCGTGGCGGGAAAGCCAGTGAAGCCTAAGACCCTGGGACAGAAGCAGTATGTGGACGCGATCCGCCAGAAGATGATTGTCTTTGGAATCGGGCCTGCCGGAACGGGCAAGACCTACCTGGCCATGGCGATGGCCATTCAGGCCTTTAAGGACGGCGAGGTGGGGCGGATTATCCTGACGCGGCCGGCCATCGAGGCGGGGGAGAAGCTGGGATTTCTTCCCGGGGATCTGCAGAGCAAGATAGATCCCTACCTGCGCCCTCTCTATGACGCCCTGTATCAGATTATGGGGGCGGAGAGCTTTGCCCACAACTCGGAGAAGGGTCTTATCGAGGTGGCGCCCTTGGCCTACATGCGGGGGCGCACCCTGGATAACGCCTACATTATTCTGGACGAGGCCCAGAATACGACGCCGGCCCAGATGAAGATGTTCCTCACCCGGATTGGCTTTGGATCCAAGGTGATTATCACCGGGGACCAGACCCAGAAGGATCTGCCCTCCGGGACGGTTTCGGGCCTTGACACGGCCCTTAAGGTATTGAAGAAGATTGATGACATAGGGTTCTGCTATCTCACCAGCTCGGACGTGGTGCGGCACCCTCTGGTTCAGAAGATTGTCCAGGCGTATGACGCCTACGAGAAGCGCACAGCGCCCAGGGACAGGGAGCGGGCCCAGAGGATGCCGGCGGATGTGCTGCGGGACAAGGCGCCCAGGCTGCGCCGGGCCAAGGTACGGTTAAAGAAAAGCCAGAAGTGGTAGAGCCAACGCTTTTGCCGGCTTCAGGGAGGCCGGAGGAAGGGAGTACGTATGACGATTTCCATAGAGTACGAGGCGGAAAAAAAACTGGATCTCCCCTATGAGGAGATTATCCGGGAGATTGTGGAGGCGTCCCTGGACTATGAGGACTGCCCTTACGAGGCGGAGGTGAACGTGATTTTGACGGACGACGCCTCCATCCGGGAGATCAACCGGGAGTACCGGCAGATTGACGCAGCCACGGATGTGTTGTCCTTTCCGTTGGTTGACTACGAGAGGCCGGCGGACTTCTCCCATCTGGAGGAGCAGGCGGAGGACTACTTTAACCCGGAGTCCGGGGAGCTTATGCTGGGGGACATTGTGATCTCCGTGGACAAGGTGGAGGAGCAGGCGGAGAAGTACGGCCATTCCCAGAGGCGGGAGCTGGCCTTTCTGACAGCCCACAGCATGCTTCACCTGTGCGGCTACGACCATATGGAGGAGGAGGAGCGTCTGGAGATGGAGGAGCGCCAGCGGGCCATTCTGGACGGACGGGGGTATGCCCGATGAGCGGGGGCCGGCGGCGGGGCTGGCTTCTGGCCGCAGCGGCTCTCTTTGCCGGGGCCTCCCTTTGGGGCTGCGCCCAGCCTGCGGACGGCCCGGCCCGGACGCTGCCCCAGGAGGGCTCGGTATCCATGGAAGGCCGGGAGGAAGATCTGTCTTTGGATTCGGAGGAGACAGAGAGGGAGGCTCTGGAGATATTTTCCGACCGGGAGGAGGCTGCAGAGGAGCTTCCGGAGTATTACCTGCCCCAGGAGCGCCAGGCACCGGACGGCAGGGTGAGGAGCTTCCTCACCGGACAGCTGGTGGAGGCGTCTGTGGGAAACCGCCGCCCGGTGGCCGTGATGATGAGCAATGACCGGGCCGCCCTTCCCCAGTACGGCATCAACCGGGCCGGGGTGGTCTACGAGGCGCCTGTGGAGGGCGGGATGAACCGCTTTATGGCGATTATGGAGGACTACGACGGCCTGGGCCGCATCGGATCCGTCCGAAGCTGCCGGACGTACTATATTTATTTTGCCAGAGAATTTGACGCTGTCTATGCCCATTATGGGCAGAGCACCTTTGCCAAGCCGTATCTGGACTCCGTTGACAATATCAACGGCCTGGAGTCGATTGGGACCACGGCCTACTATAGGAGCAGCGACAAAAAATCCCCTCACAACGCCTACACGGACGGGGAGCGGCTGAACCGCGCCATAGCTTCCCTTGGATATTCCCGGGAGTACGATCCGTCCTACGGGGGGCATTACCTCTTTGCCAGGGACGGCGCAGAGATCTCGCTGGAGGACCGGCCCGGGGTGATGGAGGCGGCTTCGGCGCAGACAGGGTATACGCTGAACCAGGCCTATTTTGTCTACAGCGCGGAGGACGGCTTGTACCACAGGTATCAGTACGGGGATGTACACCGGGGAGATGAGGGGCCGGTCACAGCCCGGAATGTGATTTTCCAATTCTGCCAGTCCGGCTGCTACGCCTCCACAGAGTATCTGGCCTTTAATGTACATACCCCGGAGTTCGGGTATTTTATGACAGGGGGAAAGGCGATTCCCATCGGCTGGGAGAAGGAGGGGGAGTTCGGCCCCACCCGGTATTATGATTTAAACGGCCGGGAGGTGGTGCTGAACCAGGGGCAGACCTGGGTCTGCATTCTCTCAACCAGGGACTATGACAAGCTTTGCATTATGGATAAGGACGGAGTACAGCAGGGAAAATGAATCGCAGCAGCAGAGAAAACAGCGGGACAAAACGGGGAAAAGCGGCCAATTTTGTGGTGCAGGGGAGTATCCTGGCGGCAGCCGGGATCCTGGTCCGCATCATCGGCATGCTTTACCGGATGCCCTTAAACGACATCATTGGAAAGCAGGGAAACGGCTACTATACCTCGGCTTACAATGTATACAATATTTTATTGATTCTATCCTCCTACAGCATGCCTGTGGCTGTCTCCAAGATGATCTCCTCCCGCCTTGCGCGGGGGGAATATGCCAACTGCCGCCGGATTCTGCGGGTGGGGCTTATATATGCCACGGTGGCCGGCGGGGCGGCTGCGGCCATTCTGTGGTTCGGGGCGGATCTCTTTGCGGAATTGATTAAAACCCCCATGTCCCGGTATGCGCTGAAAACCCTGGCGCCCACGATCTGGATTATGGCCTATCTGGGGGTTCTGCGGGGATATTTTCAGGGGATGGGGACCATGGTTCCCACCGCCTTTTCCCAGATTATAGAGCAGATTGTCAATGCTGTGGTCAGCGTGGTGGCTGCGGGCCTTTTATTTCAGACCGGCCTTTCGCTGAACGCAGCCAGGGGAGCGGAGGACTACTCCTATGCCCTGGGCGCTGCGGGAGGAACCATTGGAACGGGGGCGGGGGCGCTTACCGCCCTTCTCTTTTTTATTCTGCTGACTGCCACCACAGGAGAGCGGGCCCTCCTTTCCATCAAGCGGAAGCCCGGGAGCGGCCGCCCCAGGCGGGAGAGCTATGGCCGCCTCATGTATCTTCTCACCATCACAGTGGTTCCCATTGTCATAAGCAGCGGCGTCTACAACTGCTCCAATGTGGTGGACAACTACCTCTTTGGGCAGGGAATGGATAGGCTCGGGTACGGAGCGGACGAGATTGCGATTTTCTGGGGGGCGCTGGGACAGTACCAGCTGCTCTTTAATATTCCCGTGGCCGTGTCAAATGCCCTGTCCTCGTCCCTGATTCCCTCTCTGACCCGGGCGGTGTCCCGGGGAGACAGAAAGCAGGCGCGGGCCAGGATCGCCTCCTCCATCCGCTTTTCCATGCTGATCGCCATCCCTGCGGCCGTGGGGATTACGGTGCTGGCGGATCCGGTCTGCAATCTGCTGTTTGTCAGCGAGGACAACAGCCTGCTGATCCGGCTCTCCATGGCGGGCTCTCTGGCTGTGGTATTTTACTCCCTGTCAACCGTGACCAACGCGGTGCTCCAGGGGCTGAACCGGATGGATCTGCCCATCCGCCATTCCGCTATCGCCCTGATCGTCCATGTGGCGGTTCTCGAGATCCTGCTTTTGGGGCTTAAGCTGGGAATCTACAGTGTGGTGATTGCCAATATTGTGTTTGCCCTTGTTATGTGCCTGCTAAATGGCTTCCGCATACCAATGGCGGCCCGCTACCGGCAGGAG
>CALWMT010000027.1 GCA_944382045.1 uncultured Enterocloster sp.
TGGCTGTTGACGGGGAGAGAATCTGCCGGGTGGGAACCTTAGAGGAGGTGCGCCGGGCCTTCCCGGACGGGGAGTTCGTGGACGCAAAGGGAGGTCTTATTATGCCCGCCTTCATCAATGCCCACGAGCACATTTACAGCGCGATGGCAAGGGGCTTATCCATCAAGGGATATGACCCGAAGGGATTTCTGGATATCTTGGATGGCATGTGGTGGACCATTGACCGGCATCTGACCAATGAGCAGACAAGGCAGAGCGCCCGGATTACTTTTTTGGATTCTATAAAGAATGGAGTGACCACGGTATTTGACCATCACGCCAGCTTTGGGGAGATTCACGACAGCCTGTTCGCCATCGAGGACGCGGCGGAGGAGTTCGGGGTGCGTGCCTGCCTGTGCTATGAGGTTTCCGACCGGGACGGGAAGGACAAGGCCAGGGCGGCTGTGCTGGAGAACGCGGCCTGGATACGCCACGCCCTGCAGGATAAGAGCGGCATGATTGCGGGCATGATGGGCATGCACGCCCAGTTTACTATCTCCGATGAGACGATGGCCCTGGCGGCGGAGCACAAGCCCGCCCAGGTGGGGTACCATATCCATGTGGCAGAGGGCATCGAGGACCTGCACCACTGCCTAAAGCACTACGGAAAGCGGATTGTGGACCGGCTGATGGACTGGAATATCTTGGGAGACAAGACGCTGCTGGCCCACTGTATTTACATCAATCCCCATGAGATGGACCTGATTAAGGATACGGACACCATGGTGGTCCACAATCCGGAGTCCAACATGGGCAATGCCTGCGGCTGCCCGCCCACCATGGAGCTGGTGCACCGGGGGATTCTCACGGGGCTTGGCACGGACGGCTACACCCAGGATATGCTGGAGTCCTATAAGACGGCGAATGTGCTCCACAAGCATCACCTCTGCGATGCCAATGCAGCCTGGAGCGAGGTGCCGAAGATGCTGTTTGAGGGGAACCGGGAGATTGCGGGCCGGTACTTTGAACGGCCTCTGGGCATCCTGAAGGAGGGAGCGGCCGGGGATGTGATTGTGGCGGACTATATTCCCAGGACGCCTATGGATGCATCCAATGTGAACAGTCATATTGTGTTCGGTCTCACGGGCCGCAGCGTGGTGACCACGGTGTGCAATGGCCGGATACTGATGAAGGACCGGGAGCTTATCGGCGTGGACGAGGAGAAGGTGCTCTTTGAGGCGCGGCAGGAGGCAGAGAAGCTGGCGCGCTCCATCAATGGGGAATAGGAGGAACGATATGAGTGACAGAATGACACCCATGCCCTTTGGGAAGCTGATGGAATGGATTCTCGCGGAGCATGAGAAGGGCAGTATTTTCGGCATCCGTAAGCTTTTTACGGCTGACCCGGAAAGGACATATACAATCTTTGGAAGGAAGCTGGAGACGCCCTTTGGGCCTGCGGCTGGGCCTCACACCCAGCTGGCCCAGAATATCGCGGCGGCCTATGCGGCCGGCGCCCGGTTTTTCGAGCTGAAGACTGTGCAGAAAATTGACGGCGAGGACCTGCCGGTGGCGAAGCCCTGCATCAAGGCGGATGATGAGTGCTATAACTGCGAGTGGTCCACGGAGCTCTATGTGCCGCAGGCCTTTGACGAGTACGTGAAGGCCTGGTTTGCCTGTCATTTTCTGGCAAAGGAGTACGGCCTGGGGGCTGCGGACGGATTCCAGTTCAATATGTCCGTGGGCTACGACCTGGAGGGCATTAAGCTGGAGAAAATCGACCGCTTTATCGAGGGGATGAAGGACGCCTCCCAGATGCCGATTTTTAAGGAATGCCGCCAATGGCTGGCGGACCATGCGGAGCGCTTCTCCCATTTTACGAGGGAGGACGCGGAGGCTGTGCCCGCGCGGATTACGGACAGCGCCACACTCTCTACGCTTCACGGATGTCCGCCCCAGGAGATTGAGCGCATTGCCCGGTATCTTCTGGAGGTAAAGGGGGTTCATACCTTTATCAAGTGCAATCCCACCCTTCTGGGGTACGAGTATGCCAGAGAGATGATGGATGCTATGGGCTATGATTACGTGGCATTTGGAGAGTTCCATTTTAAGGATGATTTGCAGTATGAGGACGCGGTTCCCATGCTGGGGCGTCTGATGGCCCTGGCCAAGGAGAGGGGGCTGGAGTTTGGCGTAAAGATTACCAATACCTTCCCTGTGGACGTGAAGAACGGCGAGCTTCCCAGCGAGGAGATGTATATGTCCGGGAAGTCCCTGTATCCCCTGTCCATGTCGGTGGCCATGAAGCTGGCGGAGGATTTTGGCGGAGGACTGCGCATCTCCTACTCGGGAGGAGCAGATGCATTTAATATAGAAAGGATTGTGGACGCGGGCATCTGGCCGGTGACCGTGGCCACCACCCTGCTGAAGCCCGGCGGCTATGAGCGGCTGGAGCAGATGGGGGAGATTTTCAGGGCCATAGAGCCGGCTCCCTTTGCGGGCGTGGACGGGGAGAAGGTGAAGGCCCTGGTACGGGCGGTTCAGACCGACCCCCATCATGTGAAGGCGGTGAAGCCTCTTCCCTCCCGGAAGATAAAGAAGCCGGTTCCCTTGACAGACTGTTTTATTGCTCCCTGTAAGGAGGGCTGCCCCATCCATCAGGATATCACGGCCTATCTGCAGCTGGAGCGCGCGGGACGGCATAAGGAGGCCCTGGAGGTGATTCTTGAGAAGAATCCCCTGCCCTTTATCACCGGGACTATCTGTGCCCATACCTGTATGAGCAAGTGCACGAGGAATTTCTATGAGCGGCCGGTGGATATCCGCAGGGCCAAGCGGGAGGCAGCCCAGGGCGGCTTTGAGGAGGTGCTTGCCCAGATAAAGGAGGAGCGCAGGGCTGGCCAGACAGCCGCAGCCAGCAGGATGTCTGGGACCGTCCAGGCAGATGCGTCCTGCGGGATGCCTGGGGCTGGCCAGGCAGCCGCAGCGGCGAAAAAGGCCGCCGTGGTGGGCGGCGGGCCCGCAGGGCTGGCGGCAGCCTATTTCCTGGCGCGGGCCGGCCTTGCTGTGACGCTTTTTGAGAAGGAGAAGGCCCTGGGCGGCGTGGTGCGCCGGGTGATACCGGAATTCCGCATTGCCTCGGAGGCCATTGACCGGGATGTGGAGCTTGTGTCCGCCATGGGCGTCAGGATGGTGACAGGACAGGAAATCACGGACGTGGCGGCTCTGCGGGAAGCGTATGACGCTGTGGTTCTGGCTGTGGGCGCCTATGAGAAGGGGAGCCTTCGGCTGGAGGCAGGGGTGGCGGTCAATGCCCTGGATTTCCTGGCGGAGTTTAAGGCCACGGATGGCCATGCGGACCTGGGAGAGCAGGTGGTGGTCATCGGCGGGGGAAATACTGCTATGGACACGGCTCGGGCGGCCAAGCGCAATGCGGGGGTGAAGAAGGTTTCTCTGGTCTACCGCCGTACCAGGCGCTATATGCCTGCGGACGAGGAGGAGCTTCTCATGGCCCTGGAGGACGGAGTGGAGTTCGCAGAGCTTCTGGCCCCGATAAGCCTGTCGGAGGGACGCCTGCTGTGCCGGCGCATGGCGCTGGGCGCGGCGGATGCGGGCGGCCGCAGAGGCGTCGTGGAGACAGAGGAGACGGTGGAGCTGCCTGCAGACACAGTGATTGCTGCTGTGGGCGAGCGGACGCCAGGCGGATTTTATAGGAAGCAGGGCATCGCCGTGGATGAGAAGGGACGCCCGCTGGTCAACGAGGAGACGCTGGAGTCCTCCATAAATGGAGTATACATAGCCGGAGATGGGCTCTATGGACCGGCCACTGTGGTGGAGGGAATCCGGGACGGCCTGAAGGCAGCCCAGGCCATTGCCGGGCGTGTCCTGACGGCGGATGCGCCGGCGGCCGGGGACGAGGCAGTGATTTATGAGCGCAAGGGCCGGCTGGCGGAGGAGGATTTCTCCGAGACAGACAGCTCCCGGTGCCTGGGCTGCAGCAGCATCTGCGAGAACTGCGCAGAGGTCTGCCCCAACCGGGCCAATGTGAGCATCCGGGTTCCGGGGCTTGCGATGCATCAGATTCTCCATGTGGACGCCATGTGCAATGAGTGCGGAAACTGCAGGAGCTTCTGTCCCTGGGACAGTGCGCCCTATCTCCACAAATTCACCCTGTTTGCCGGGGAGAAGGAGATGGGGGAGAGTGAGAATCAGGGCTTTGCGGTCCTTGATAGGGAGGCGGGGCTCTGCCGGGTGCGGCTGGGAGGCCGCAGCCTGGATTACCGGAAGGGAGAGCGGCCGGCGGAAATTCCGCAGGCTGTGGCGGCCCTGATGGACGCGGTGATGGAGGATTACGCGTATATGCTGTAGGGGGAGAGGTGACAGGGAATGCGGTATTGGATTACAGGGGGAACAGCTGTAAATGGAAATGGAAGCTTTCCGGCGGATGTGCTGGTGGAGGATGGAAAAATCCGGGCTCTGGGGGAGCGGGAGGAGATAGCGGCGCTTTGCGGGGAGGATTTGTCCGGAGGCAGGCCGCGTGCGGGTGCTGCCGGCCCTGACCAGGGGGATTTTCAGATAATTGACGCCTCGGGATGCCTGGTATTTCCGGGATTCATCGATGCCCACACCCATTTCGACCTGCATGTGGCGGGGACCGTGACCGCAGATGACTTTGCTACGGGCACCCGGGCAGCCGTCCGGGGCGGGACCACCACCATTGTGGACTTTGCCACCCAGTATCCGGGGGAGAGCCTGGCGGAGGGCCTTGCGAATTGGCGGGAAAAGGCAGAGGGAGGGTGCTCCTGTGATTATGGATTTCACATGTCCATCACCGAGTGGACCCCGGAGGTCTCCCGGGAGATAGACGCTATGATGAATGCGGGCGTCACCTCCTTTAAGCTTTACATGACCTATGATACCCAGGTGGATGACAAGACGATTTTTCAGATTCTGCGCCGGTTAAAGGAAGCCGGGGGTATTACCGGCGTCCACTGTGAGAACAGCGGGATGATTGCCGCCCTCCAGGAGGAGGCGCGGGCAGCGGGCCGCATGGGCGTGGAGAGCCATGGGGCCACGAGGCCCGCAGCCGCAGAGGCAGAGGCTGTGGGGCGCCTGCTGCGCCTGGCTCAGGCGGCGGATGCGCCGGTGATTGTGGTGCACCTGACCTGCCGGGAGGGCCTTGGGGAGATACGGCGGGCCAGGGCGCGGGGCCAGCGGGTGTACGCGGAGACCTGTCCTCAGTATCTGCTCATGGATGACAGCCTGTATAAGCTGCCGGGCATGGAGGGGGCCAAGTATGTCTGCGCTCCGCCTCTGCGGGGTAAGGAGGATGCGGCGTGCCTGTGGCAGGCCTTGGCAGCCGGGGAGATACAGACCATTTCCACGGACCACTGCAGCTTTACCACTGCTCAGAAGGCTCTGGGGCGGGAGGATTTTACAAAGATTCCCGGAGGCATGCCAGGGGTGGAGACCCGGGGGGTTCTCATCTATACCTACGGGGTGGATGCAGGGCGCATCCGGCTGGAGGATATGTGCCGCCTCCTGGCGGAGAATCCGGCAAAGCTTTACGGGATGTTCCCCAGGAAGGGAATCTTGGCGCCGGGAAGCGACGCGGACATTGTCATTATGCGGACGGGCGTATCGGATATGATTACCGCAGCCGGGCAATTGCAGAATGTGGATTATGCTCCGTTTGAGGGGTGGAAAACCACGGCACGGGTGGAGCAGGTGCTTCTGCGGGGCATTCCGGTGGTAAAGAACGGGAAGGTTGTGCAGGAGAGGCAGGGGATATATGTGGCCCGGGGGCGGTACAGCCTTTAGGGCGTGCTTGGAATGGGAGGGGTTAAATGGGAGAGTTATTTTCTTTTACAGTGAATGGAGCGGTCCAGAGCACCGGGGAGGATAAGCCGCTGCTGCGCTATCTGCGGGATGACCTGCACCTGCACTCCGTGAAGGACGGGTGCAGCGAGGGCGCCTGCGGAACCTGCACGGTGATAGTGGACGGCAGGGCGGTAAAATCCTGCGTTCTCACCACGCGGCGGGCCGCGGGAAAGCATATTGTGACCATGGAGGGCTTAAGCAGCCGGGAGCAGGAGGCCTTTGTCTACGCCTTCGGCGCCAAGGGAGCGGTTCAGTGCGGCTTCTGCACGCCGGGGATGGTGATGGCGGGAAAGGCGCTGATTGACAAGAATCCGAATCCCACGGAGGAGGAGATTAAGGCCGCCATCCGGGGAAATATATGCCGGTGCACGGGCTATAAGAAGATTATTGAGGGCATTGCCCTGGCCGCGGCGATTCTGCGGGGGGATGCCGGGATTGAGGAGGATTTGGAGAAGGGGGAGGAGTACGGCGTGGGAAGCCGGGCCTTCCGCCTGGATGTGCGGGAAAAGGTGCTGGGGTATGGGGAATACCCGGATGACGTGGAGATGGAGGGAATGGTATATGCCTCCGCAGTCCGCTCCCAGTATCCCAGGGCCCGGGTGCTTGCGATTGATTACAGCCGGGCGGCGGCTCTGCCGGGGGTGCTGGCGGTGCTGACCGCGGAGGATGTGCCCAACAATAAGGTGGGGCACCTGCAGCAGGATTGGGATGTGATGATTGCTGTCGGGGATATTACCCGATGTGTGGGGGATGCCATCTGCCTGGTGGTGGCGGAGAGCCGCGAGATTTTAAAGGAAGCAAAGGCCCTTGTGAGGATAGAGTACGAGGTTCTTGAGCCGGTGCGCTCCGTGTGGGAGGCTATGGCGGAGGACGCCCCCAAGCTCCATGAAAACGGCAACCTGTGCCAGCACCGCCACGTGACCCGTGGGGACGCGAGGAAGGCGCTGGCACAGTCCAAGTACGTGGTGACCCAGCACTATAAGACGCCATTCACGGAGCACGCCTTTTTGGAGCCGGAGGCCGCTGTGGCCTTCCCCTACAAAAATGGAGTGAAGGTGTATTCCTCTGACCAGGGGGTTTACGACACGCGCAAGGAAATCGCCATCATGCTGGGCTGGGAGCAGGAGCGGGTGGTGGTGGAAAATAAGCTGGTAGGCGGCGGCTTTGGCGGCAAGGAGGATGTGTCTGCCCAGCACATCGCGGCTCTGGCAGCCCTCAAGGTGAACCGGCCGGTGAAGGTGACATTTTCCCGGCAGGAGTCCATCAATTTCCATCCCAAGCGGCACGCCATGGAGGGCACCTTCACCCTGGGCTGCGATGAGAATGGAATTTTCACGGGCCTGGACTGCGAGATTTACTTTGACACCGGCGCCTACGCGTCCCTGTGCGGGCCGGTTTTGGAGCGGGCCTGCACCCATTCCGTGGGACCCTACTGCTACCAGAATACGGATATCCGGGGATACGGATATTATACGAATAATCCGCCGGCGGGGGCCTTTCGAGGCTTCGGGGTGTGCCAGAGCGAGTTTGCCCTGGAGTGCACCATCAATCTCCTGGCGGAGAAGGCAGGGCTTTCGCCCTGGGAAATCCGCTACCGCAATGCCATTGAGCCGGGAAAGGTGCTGCCCAACGGGCAGATTGCGGATTGCTCCACAGCCTTGAAGGAGACGCTTTTGGCGGTGAAGGAGGTCTATGAGGCCAACCCGGGCCGGGCGGGCATTGCCTGTGCCATGAAGAATGCGGGGGTCGGCGTGGGGCTTCCGGATAAGGGCCGGGCCAAGCTGATTGTAAATCACGGTGTGGTGGAGCTCTACAGCGCTGCCTCGGACATTGGGCAGGGCTGCGCCACTGTGTTTGTGCAGATTGCGGCCCAGACTCTGGGCCTTAAGCGGGAGCAGATTAAAAATATGGGCTCCAACTCGGAGCTTGCTCCGGATTCCGGAACAACCTCCGGCTCCCGCCAGACCTTGATTTCCGGGGAGGCGGTGCGGCTGGCGTCCGTGGATTTGAGGAAAGCCCTGGACGAGGCCGGGGGAAGCCTGGATGCCCTGGAGGGCCGGGAGTTTTACGCGGAATTTTTCGAGCCCACGGATAAGCTGGGGGCGGATGTGCCCTTCCCCAAGAGCCATGTGGCTTACGGCTTTGCCACCCATGTGGTGATTTTGGATGATGACGGCCGAGTGAAGGCGGTTTACGCGGCCCACGATTCGGGCAGGGTGGTGAACCCCATTTCTATCCAGGGGCAGATAGAGGGCGGCGTGCTTATGGGGCTGGGATATGCCCTGACAGAGAGCTTCCCCTTAAAGGACTGTGTACCCCAGGCGAAATTCGGGACACTGGGCCTTCTTCGGGCCAATCAGATACCGGATATTCATGCCATTTATGTGGAAAAGGAGGAGGAGCTTCCCTTTGCCTACGGGGCTAAGGGAATCGGGGAGATTGCGGCCATCCCCACAGCGCCGGCGGCCCAGGGGGCGTATTATGCCTTTGACCATGTGTTCCGGGAGAGCCTGCCCATGGAGGGGACCTTCTACCGGAGGATGCCCGCCGTTTGAGCTGCTGCAAAAATAGCGCCTTTTGGCGCGGAGCAGGCCTGCAAAGGACAGCGCCCTTTGGCGTGGAGCGGGTCTGCCCGATACTAAATACAGAGCCGGAGGAAATGGAAGTGCATGCGGGTGTTCTGCATGCGTCCATTTCCTCCGGCTCTTTTTACAGCCGCTGGCTGTGCTGCTGCCTCAGACGGCCGGCGTATTCTTGGGGGCTTTCCCCTTCTGCCTGGGTGCCGGAAGCTCTGCCTTGAGCTCGTCGGCCAGCATCTCTATCATCTGTTTTTTCAAATATACGTCAAAGGACAGCTCACAGATAAAGGAGAAGAGCTGCAGGTAATCCCGCTCCTCCCCGGTGACCGGCGCGTCCTTAAAGGTCTCCATGGCTCTCTCAAATTTGGCGGCGGCGTCCGCCTTCAGGTTCTTCATCTCCCCGTCCTCCAGGGTAAATACCTCCCGGTAGATGTCCTCCAGGGAGAGCTTGGAGGTGCCTGTGCTTCCGGAAAAGTGGCGGGAGGTGATGGGAGCGAACAGAGTCTCGATGTCGTTAAAGGCCAGCACGCTCTTAAAGTAGTAAATGAAAATGAGCATGAGCATGTGGTCCTTGGAATATTTTTTCTTAACCGGCGGCGGAAGGAGATTGTTCTTGGCGTAATTGTTAATCATGGTCTTGGTGAGGACCTTGTCCTCGGGATAGCGCCGGGTGTCTTTTAAATGCTCCTCCATAAAGGTGGTGACCTGGTCCATGTACAGGTCAATATCGGGAATCTGCTCGGGCTTTACGTGGGTCAGGCCGTCCAGGCAGTCCATCAGAGCCTTCAGCCGTTCTTCATTTGTCTTCATCAAATAGCCGTCCTTTCCAGGGGCGCTGCCCAGACGAAAGGGGTGGGCGGCGTCATGTCATGTTATGTCGCTGTATCCATTATATAGTATTGAAAACCGGATGACAAGAGGAAAAATAGATGAAGGAACGTTTGCAGAGCACAGGCGGCTTTTTTGCTTGCGCCTATGCCTGGCAACTGCTATAATATCAGTTCAAGAAATTGAAAAAGGCGGTAATCAAATGAGCATTTACGATACATTAAATCCCATGCAGAGGGAGGCGGTGCTGTGTACCGAGGGACCTCTTCTGGTGTTAGCCGGGGCGGGCTCGGGGAAGACCCGGGTGCTGACCCACCGGATTGCCTATCTCATCGAGGAGAAGGGGGTCAATCCCTGGAATATTCTGGCTATCACCTTTACCAATAAGGCGGCGGGGGAGATGCGGGAGCGGGTGGACAGCCTGGTGAGCTTTGGAGCGGAGAGCATCTGGGTGTCCACGTTTCACTCCTCCTGCGTGCGGATTCTCAGGCGGCATATTGAGTATCTGGGATACGACACGGGATTTTCTATCTATGACACGGATGACCAGAGGACGTTGATGAAGCAGGTCTTTAAGACGCTGGACGTGGATACGAGGCAGTTTAAGGAGCGGGGGGCTTTGGCTGTCATCTCCTCGGCGAAGGACAAGCTGATTGGGCCGGAGGAATTTCTCTTAAAGGCAGGAGATGACTTCCGGGACAAGAAGATGGGGGAGATTTATAGGGAGTACCAGAAGCAGTTAAAGAAGAACAATGCCCTGGACTTCGACGACCTCATTGGAAAGACCGTGGAGCTTTTTCAGAATAATCCCAAGGTTTTGGACTATTACCAGGAGAGGTTCCGCTATATTATGGTGGACGAGTACCAGGATACCAACTACGCGCAGTTTAAGCTGGTGAGCCTTCTGGCGGCCAAGTATAAGAACCTCTGCGTGGTGGGGGATGATGACCAGTCCATTTACCGGTTCCGGGGGGCGGATATCGGGAATATTTTGAGCTTTGAGGAGACATTTCCCGGCGCAAGGGTGATTAAGCTGGAGCAGAATTACCGCTCCACCCAGAATATCCTGGACGCGGCAAACGCCGTAATTCGCCACAATAGGGGCCGCAAGGACAAGACGCTCTGGACAGCCAACGGCCAGGGGAGCCAGGTGCGCTTCGTCCAGTTTGAGTCTTCCCAGGACGAGGCGGATTTTGTGGCGCGGCAGATTCGGGATTGCGGGAAGGCTTATAAGGAACAGGCGGTCCTCTACCGGACGAACGCCCAGTCCCGGCTTTTGGAGGAGCGGTGCATTTTTTACAATGTGCCCTACCGGCTGGTGGGCGGTGTCAATTTCTACCAGCGAAAGGAGATTAAGGATATTCTGGCCTATCTGCGGACCATTGCCAACGGGGTGGATGATTTGTCCGTGCTGCGCATTATCAATGTGCCCAAGCGGGGAATCGGGGCTGCGACCATGGGCCGGGTGACGGCATTCGCCTCGGAGCGGGGTGTGAGCCTTTATGAGGGTCTTAAAAATGCCCGCCAGGTTCCGGGAATCGGAAAGACGGCGGGAAAGATAGAGGCCTTTGTGGAGCAGATGGAGGAGTTCGCGGACCGCATACATAGGGGGCGAATCTCCATCAAGGAGCTGATAGAGGCCATTGTGGAGGAGACGGGCTACCGTCAGGAGCTGGAGGCCGAGGGCGAGGTGGAAGCCGAGACACGCATGGAAAATATTGAGGAGCTGGTAAATAAGGCGGCGGCCTACGAGGAGGACAGCGAGGCCCCGTCCCTGGATGAATTTCTGGAGCAGGTGGCCTTGGTGGCGGATATTGACAGCATGGACGATACCGAGGAGCGGGTGACGCTCATGACCCTTCACAGCGCCAAGGGCCTTGAATTTCCCAGAGTGTATCTGGTGGGAATGGAGGACGGGCTGTTTCCGGGCTATATGTCCATCATCTCCGACGACCCGGCGGATATGGAGGAGGAGCGGCGGCTCTGCTATGTGGGCATTACCCGGGCCAAGGAGGAGCTGGTGCTCACGGCGGCTCGCAAGCGCATGGTGAATGGGGAAACCCGGTACAGCTCGCCCAGCCGGTTCCTGGAGGAGATTCCGGGGGAGCTTCTGGACGCGGAGCGGCTCACGCCGGCCCTTTCCGGGTACGGGAAGAAAAAGCAGGAGTATTCCTTTGGGGATGACGGGGAGGATGGGCTTCCCTGGAATCAGCCGGCGGCCGGCGCAGGAAGGCCTTCGCAAGGCTTCGGAAGCGGCCGGGCTGGAGAACGGGCCGGTCTTAGCGGGCGTGCTCCCAGCGGTATGGCTGGCGGCCGGGGAATCTCGGGCGGATCCAGTGCCCCGGGAAGCCTGGGCTACGGCGGCAGCTGGGGCTACAGCGGCAGAAAGGGGCCGGCCTCATCCCCTGCAGGGGGAAAGCCCTCCTTCGGAAAGTCCTTTACCGTGAAGAAGGCGGACTCTCTGGACTACGGGCCGGGAGACCGGGTACGCCATGCGAAATTCGGGGAGGGTATTGTGAAGGAGATTAAGGACGGGCCGAAGGACTATGAGGTTACGGTGGAGTTTGATAAGGGCGGACAGAAGAAAATGTTTGCCTCCTTTGCAAGGCTGGAAAAGATGTAAGCGTTCAGACGGCGGGCAGGAAGACCAGGTGCCCTTTGGGGTATACCCGCCGTCTGAACGCTTACCAAAAAATCGAATAAAATGGGATAGTAAAATTGAGGTCTGCATGGTATAATATCTTTATGAACGAGCATGCAAATGTGCGGAAAGGACGTGTGGATAGTATGAACAGATTTGACAGGGAGAGATTCGACGCTATGGGGAAGGAAGCGCTGGCGCGCGTGGAGGAGATTATGAATACGACCAAGCTGAATGATCTGATCCACAAAAGGGAGTAAGTCGAGAAGAAGAAAAACTGCATTCTCTGGGTATTAGCCATTATCGGCGCGGTAGCGGCGGTGGCGGCCATTGCCTATGCGGTGTACCGCTTCTTTACACCGGATTACCTGGAGGATTTTGAGGACGACTTCGACGATGACTTCGACGACGACTTCTTCGACGACGAAGAGGCGGAGAAGAAGGAAGAGCCCAAGGAGGAGAAGAAGGAAGACAAGGCCGAGGAGAAGGCGGAGTAAGCAGAGCTATAAGAGGACGGATGGACGGGCGCAGATTCCTGGAAGGGAAGCGCCCGTCTTTTTGCATCCGTTTGCAGAAAGGAGCAAGGGAGGCAGTGTATGATGTAACCATCATAGGAGCGGCAATTATTGATGTGCTGGCTGCTCCGGTCAATGAAAATGTCTTTTCCATCGGCTCACAGCCCATGGACACCATAGAGATGTCCTTTGGAGGAGACGCTCTGAATGAAGCGGTTATCCTCAGCAGGCTGGGGAAAAGGGTCCAGCTCATCACAAAGGTTGGGGATGATGAGGCGGGCAGGAGAGTATTGAGCTTTTTGGAGGAAAATCACATTTCTTCGGAAAGTACGGTGATTCAGAGAGGGCTTCGGACGGGAATCAATATCGTATTGATTGATGAAAAAGGGAACCGGCACTTTCTGACAAATCCCAGCGGAAGTCTGCGGAGGCTTTCCTTTGAGGATATCGAGGGGCATCTTGACGATGCGGCGGGAATCGTGAGCTTTGCGGGAATGTTTGTCTCTCCGCTGCTGACGATACCTGAGATGAAGCGCTTATTTTCGCAAATTAAGGATAAAAAGGACCGAATTCTGGCGGTGGATATGACAAAGGCGAAAAATGGGGAGGTCTTGGAGGACATTCAGGAGCTGCTGCCGTATATTGACTATATCTTTCCGAATGAGGAGGAGATTGCGCTGCTGACGGGAGAGAGGGATCCGAAGCGCAATGCGTCGCTGCTGATTGAGCGGGGAGTGAAGACTGCAGTTGTCAAATGCGGGGAAAGGGGATGCATTATTGCGGATTCTTCAGGGGTGAAGCACATTCCTGCGGTGAAAGCAGAAAAATGTGTGGATACAACGGGAGCAGGGGATTCCTTTGCCGCAGGATTTCTCTGGGGGATTTCTCAGGGGATGGATCACGAAAGCTGCGGCAGGCTCGCCTGTGCCGCAGCTTCGTGCATTGTGGAGCAATATGGAGCAGCCGCTGGGATCGATTCCATCGAGAGGGTGTGGAAGCGGTTCCGATAGCAGCGGCGGAAATCACCAGCACTTGGAGCAGGCTTCCCGCCCCTGGGCAATGGCCTCATCCCTGGTGGATTTGATGGGATTTTTCATATTGCTGCAGGTGGGAGTGGAGTGGTATTTGCTGCCGGTGCGGGAGAGCCATACAGTGGTTCCCACGGGCTCAGCGGCAGTCTCTGGGATCTGAGGCGTCTGAGGTACGGACCCCTGGGGCTGGGAAACAGATCCCTTAGAGTCCGGCGCCGTCTGCTGGGTGCCGGAGGATACAGGCCGGGTCTGCACCACGCCGTCCACGGTCCAGGCACCGTCCGCATTCACCGTGAGGCCGCCGGGAGCGGCACCGTTCATCAGGCAGTAGCCCTCCGCATCAAAATAATAGCTTTCCGCGATGCCGTCGCCGTTGCCGTCAATCCACTGCCAGGAGGAGACGGGGTAGGTGCCGTCGTCGTTCTGATACCACCAGCCCTTGGCGTCCTGCTGCCAGGCCCCAGCCAGGGCCGTAAGGGACATGGAGACGGTCATGAGTGTGCTCATCAGAAGCAGCTTAAGCTTTTTCATAGGTAATTCCTTCTTTCTTTAAAAAATGATGGTAACTATTCAGGACAGCGCATGTCCTGGGAATCAATCAATACCCGGATGGGGGTGCAATTCCCGCTGTTGCAGCTGCTTTCAGATACGCTGCAGGCGGCAATACCCAGCCGGGCGTCCATCTTTGCCTTTAGGATAATTTTATCTCCCGCTTTGGAAAGGGGCGGCTCTACGGAAAGGGAGCCGTCCGGGTTTATTTTTGTGTGCATAAAAATATTTATCGGCTGTATAATGGGCCGTTTTTCGCCCAGACTGCGGTTGATATTGTCCAGGCAGTTTGGGTGTCCTTCCCCATTGTGATAGAAAAAATCGTACATTTCAGGCCGGCAGCAGGGGTGCAGCAGATCGTGTTCACCTACCTCGTCATAAATTACCTGAAACATGGGCCGGTAGAGATTGGAGTAGACATAATCCCCCACAGCCAGCCGCAGGGATTCGTTGCAGTCGATGGTGACGCCTGGGGAGAGAAATTCTTCCGGATGTCCGCATGCCTCCGCAAAAAAATCAACCACCTGACCGCCTGCGGTATCAATGATTGTGACTGTCTGCCCGGCGGATATGGGAATGCATTTTCCGCTGCAGGGCGATATGATGTATTCTTGCTCCATTTGACTCCCTCCTTCTCCAAAACGGAGCAGAGCGCTTTTAATAATCCCATTATACTATGAACGCCTCCTTTTGAAAAGCGGGGAGCCTTCGGATTTTTAGAAGCCTTTTTGTAAGGAAAAAGCAAGATTTTCCCGGAGAATAGATGCTATACTAAAACAAAAGTATGTACGGCAGAGGAGAGGGCATGAAAAAAAGGGACAGGGGCAGACGGCTGTTCTGGCAGGCTTTGGCGGCGGGGGCGGTGATGATTTTGCTGGGGATATGTCTGGCGAAGGACCATTCCTTAAAACATCCGGTTTTTCTGACCATGAACCGGGAGATATTAGCATACCCGTTCGGCGAGGAGACCCATCCGCTCTGGGCGTACCGTCCATTTCGCGTGTATTATGTGCAGGATCGCTGGACAAAGAAAAGGGTCCGGGCCGTTGAATTTCCGGAGCTGGAGGGATTCGGAACGTATCGCCAGCTGGACGGAGGACAAAAAGCGTATTCGCTCTTTTCAGACACGAGTACCATGTGGGACGGAAGTTTTTATCAGTTTTTCGAGATCCCCGGAGAAATTTTTGTCCGGGCCGAAGCGATGCCGCGGGAAGGGCTGACGATCCGCAAGGCCCGCGTGACTTATGAGG
>CALWMT010000028.1 GCA_944382045.1 uncultured Enterocloster sp.
ACAAAAACCAAAATCCCTTTTCTGTGTCTGCTATACTGATGCCATAAAGAAAAAGAAATCACAGAAATAAAGTATCGGAAAGGGGTATCAATTATGAAGAACATGATGAATCAGATGAAGAAGCTTGCAGCCGCCTGTTTAATCACTCTTGGAGTTATCACTGCAGCCGGAGGAACCTCCTTCGCAGCCACCACAACCACCACCTGCGCCAACTGCAATGGGAGCGGCAAGGCCGTCTGCACCTGGTGCGACGGAAAGGGATATAAGACCGTGCTGGATTACAGCTATACCTGCATCACCTGTGAGGGAACCGGTCAGGCGAAGTGCCTGCACTGCCTGGGCAAGGGAACGAAGACAACCGGAACGCCGGACACGAATACCGCAGCCGCTGCTCCGATGGCCCCCGGCTTCGTGACAGTCCCGGGAACCGTTGTTCTTCCCACCAGCCCGGTTATGGCTCCCACTGCCGGAATGGGCGGTATGTGCACCCAGATGAACTGCCCGGTATGCCGTGGAACGGGAAGAAAGGTCTGCACCTCCTGCAGCGGCAATGGCTTCCGTGAGACGAGAAAATCCGGCATCAACTTAGGATATGGAAGCTCCTACTACTGGACAAAGAGCGGATGCGCAGCCTGCGGCGGAAGCGGACAGTCCATGTGCACCCACTGCGGAGGGGACGGGATGTTATAATTGAAGCATAGGGAGACACACAACACAGGGGTTTAAAAGCATAGAGAAAAGAAGCCGCTTCCAGATACAGGGCTGGGGGCGGTTCCTTTTGGGTATACCTTATCGCGCGAAGCGCGTCCGCCCCAAAGGGGCATGTATTGCGGGATGCCCTGGGGTATACAAATTTCAGCGCATACGATATAATTAAAAATGAAAAAGGATGAGGGAGAAAGTAAGAGAGCGGCAAATCGGAATCTGATGAGGTGAAAATAAATGGATAAAGAAAAAAGGAGAAGGTTACAAATTGCTGATATTGAAAGAAGGGAATTGCTTGAAGAATAAATTCTCGTTTACAATCGCTGCAATCAAAGTATGAAATGCAAGAAAGGATTAAAAAATGAATGATAAAGTCTTTACAATAACTGATATTAAAGCGTTGGTAAAGCCTATCGCTGAAAAATACAATGTAGATGAAATTTATTTGTTTGGTTCTTATGCGAGAGATGAGGCGGATCAAAACAGCGATTTGGACTTCCTTGTATTTGGCGGACAAAATTTCAAGCTTACAATGATTTTTTCACTTGCAGAAGAATTACGTGCAATTCTGAATAAAAAAGTAGATGTGTTTGAAATAAACGAAATCAATCGAGACAGTGAGTTTTATAAGACAATCATGAAAGAGAGGCTTCGCGTAGCATGAAATATTCGGATGAGCAGCGTATCAAAAAGATTTATGAAAATGCAGTAAAATTGCAAAAGTATATTGTAGAAAACAATATTAAGAGAGAAGAATTACTCATAAGCACTCCGCTGCAGTGGCTTGTTACAACTCCTTTATACAATATTGGCGAACATGTTTATAATTTGTCTGATAATTACAAAAAAGCACATGATCAAATTCCGTGGTTGATGATATCTGGACTTAGACATCGTTTGGTCCACGATTACGATGGCACGAATTGGAACATTATTGCAGATGTTGTTTTTGAAGAACTGCCTGTTCTGATAGAAAAATTAGAGAAGATCAAATAATCTGGTGTTGAAAAGATTGCAGTCTCTCACCAACGGCGAGAGCCAACTCAAAGGAACTGCTGTTGATATCGTTCTCTTGAAATATTAATAATATACGAGGAGAATCGATATGAAAGAAGAGTTAATTACCGGAGTAATGCAGCAGATGCTGCCGTATCTCGACAATGCACAGCTCAAACAGCTAAAACAAGTGTTGGAGCAACTGCTTTTTCACTATAAGGTGACTGATGTAGAGGTAAAGAAAGCAGAGGATGATAGCGGTGAACTAATGGCAATGTTCATTGCCACGAAACGAATAGAAGGCTGTTCAGAAAAAACGCTAAAATATTACCAGACTATGATTGGTGCAATGATTACTTTCCTCGGGAAAAATGTCCGGCGTATTCTTACGGAAGGCTTGCCTTAAAACGGCTGCAGCGGCTCATGGAGGGAAAACGCTATGAGTAAACTTCTCTCCTATGAAACAATCGTCAAAGCCCATGAGGGCGACCCGGACGCAATCGACACCGTTCTTTCCCACTATATATGAAAAACGGAGAGCATTGGTTACATACGGATGAGCAAATGAAATTTCTTGACGATTGGATAAACAATCTTCTCAATAAATCCTGATTTTTAGAGGTAAGATGGTATGAATACACCGACATTGAAAACGGAACGCTTGACCTTAAGAAAATTTACAGAGCAAGATATGGAAGCTCTATTTTTTATTTTGAGAGATGAAGAAGTGAATAGGTTTCTGCCTTGGTATCCGTTAAAAGATTGCGTATGCAATTTGTCTGAAAGAAGATAACACTCCAGTTGGCTATATCAATATTGATATGGAAGAAGCACATGATCTAGGGTATGGATTGTGTAAGGAATTTTGGAATAGAGGGATTGCCACCGAAGCGGCAAAAAAGGTAATAGAACAAGTTAAAAAGGACGGATTACCCTATATTACGGCAACACATGATAAAAACAATCCGTGAAGCGGCAGTGTTATGAAAAAGTTGGGTATGAAATACTGCTATTCCTACGAAGAACAATGGCAGCCAAAAGATTTCCCGGTCGTATTTAGAATGTATCAACTTAACTTTGATGATAATACAGATTTTATATATCGTAAATATTGGAATAATTCTGAAAATCATTTTATCGAGGAATTATAAAATTCCCATTTATCAAGGAGTCGAACCATGGTACCAATAAAATATAGAGCTTTACATGCAGAAGAAATCTGCCGGGAGTTATTCAAGGATTTTATCCGGCATCAAGTTGTTACAAAATGCTGGCGTAAAGAAAATGGCAGCTGGATAATCAAAGACGCCCCCTTTATCGACGATTGGACGGAAAAGGACTATCAAATCCTGATTTCCTGCTTAAAAAATACGATTCAATCCAATGGCTTCGTATATGCTGCCTTTTATGACGGAAAATTAAAAGGCTTTGTTTCCGTGGAGCCGGAAATATTTGGCGGCGAACAGGGATATTGCGACTTGTCCAGCATCCATATATCAGAAGATATGAGAAACAAGGGGATTGGAAGGACGCTTTTCCTTGCGGCAAAAGAATGGGCGAAACAAAGAGGCGCTAAAAAGCTTTATATATCTGCACACTCAGCCGTTGAGAGCCAGGCCTTTTATAAATCAATGGGGTGTGTGGAGGCAAAGGCTTATAACCAGAAGCATGTGGAAGATGAGCCATATGATTGCCAATTAGAATGCTGTCTTTAGACGCACGATGCCCTCTTGACAACCCCGCCTTCCCCCGCTATAATCAATTCCAGCAGCAGTTCAGACGGCGTCTGAGCTGTTATATACAGAAAGGTGGCTAAAAGAAATATGATTATTAAATGATTGGATTGTATCTGATAAACTCCATAGACCGGAGGGCCGTCTGCAAAAGGCAGAGGGTCTTGGTTTTGTGGTTTTTCTTCGTCCAGTCATTTAGAGAATCATGATTTCTTCCATATGAAGGAGCTGAGAGGCATACCCGAACGGGCGCCTTGCAGCACATGCCCTCTCGGGGCAGGCCTGCCTTTTTCGCGGGCCGCAAAGCTGTGCCCAAGGGCCCCAGCGCACGTATGAAATCAAAATCTCTTCTGGACGGAGTCTGTCTGGGAGGGATTTTTTTATGATATTGCAGGCAAAAAATTTATGGAAGGAATACGGGGACAGAAGGCTCCTGACAATTGACCATCTTGTTATAGAGGAGGGGGACCGGATTGGCCTCATTGGCCCCAACGGGGCGGGAAAATCCACTCTTCTTGGGATTCTGGCTGGGCGCATTCCACCGGACGCGGGGCAGGTAAACCGGCTCTGTCCCATTGCGGAGATACGCCAGACCGGCGAGGCAGACGGGGAATGGGACGGGCAGTACGCCAGCCAGCTGGGAATTGGAAAATGGGAGGCCAAAAGCGGCGGCGAGCGGACCCGGGCAGCCATCGCGGCCGCATTTTCCCAGCATGCGCCCCTTCTCTTTGCGGACGAGCCCACCACCAGCCTGGATATGGGCGGTGTGAGAAAGCTGGAAGGCATGCTTGCGGGATACCGGGGAGCGGTGCTCATGGTTTCCCATGACAGGGCCCTGCTGGACGCGGTGTGCACCAGCATATGGGAGCTGGAGGAGGGAAGGGTCCGGGTATTTGCCGGAAACTACTCTCAGTGGCGGGAGCAGAAGGAGCGGGAGCGGGAATACGCCGCCTTTGAATATACGCAGTACCAGCGGGAGAAGAAGCGGCTCACTGGCCTGGCGGAGGAGCTGGGACGCCAGAGCCGGGCAATGAAAAAGCCGCCGAAGCGGATGGGGAGCAGCGAGTGGAGGCTCTATAAGGGCACAGCCGCCATTCAGCAGGGGCATGTACAGAGCCGCCGCAGGGCGGTGCAGAGCCGCTTAGATCACCTGGAGGAAAAGGAGAAGCCGGCAGAGCTCCCCCATGTGTCCATGAAGCTGCCGGCGAAAAGCCGCATCCGGGCGCCCTTTGCGGCCACGGTGCGGGACTTGACCGTGGCCTACGGAGAGCGGGAGATTCTGTCGCAGGTGCATTTCCAGGTGGAATCCGGGAAGCGGACCTTCCTGGTGGGTGACAACGGGGCGGGAAAAACAACCCTTATAAGGGCTATCGCGGAGAAACGGGCAGGAATTTCCCTGCCGGGAGAGGTGACAATGGGTTATTTCTCCCAGGATTTGGACACCCTGCGCCCAGAGCGGACGGTCCTTGAAAATGTGCTGGAGGATGCCGCCCTTCCCCAGCACATCTGCCGGGCGGTGCTGGCAAATCTGTATATGAGCCGGGAGGACATGGGGAAGAAGGTGTCGGTGCTCTCCGGCGGCGAGCGGGTGAAGACCGCTCTGGCAAAGGTGCTGGTGTCCGGCTGCAATTTCCTCATTCTGGACGAGCCGGCCAACCATATGGACATCTACACGCTGGAGGGCCTGGAGCGGCTTCTCGCGGATTATGACGGCACCCTTCTGGCGGTCAGCCACGACCGGGCGTTTGTCAGCCGGCTGGCAGACCGGATTTTCCTCCTTAAGGGAGGCAGGCCGGTGGGGCTGGACCCTATTGAATTTGCAGAACGCGGGTGGTAAAATGGAGCCAATAGTTCAGACGGCGGGCAGGAAGGGGCAAAATCAGGCGTCAAGCTTGCTTGTAAGCAAGATTTTTCCCCTTCCTGCACATCGGATGGACATCCGATGCTTCTTGTCCGGCCTTTGGCCGGGCAAGAAGATGTTCGCCGTCTGAACTGTTTGGAGCACGGCGAATAAAAGAAAGGCAAGGCGGATTGGCTATGGATACAAAGGAAATCGTGATTAAGGATAGGGAACATATAGAGGACAGCGAGCTTTTGGAGGCGGCGCGGATCCTGCGGGAGGGAGGCCTGGTGGCCTTCCCCACGGAGACAGTGTATGGACTTGGGGGAAATGCCCTGGACGAAAAGGCCTCTGAGAAAATTTATGCGGCCAAGGGACGCCCCTCGGACAATCCCCTGATTGCCCATGTCTCCTGTCTGGAGGAGGTTGGGCCTTTGGTCAGCCGGGTTCCGGAGGCGGGGAGAAAGCTTATGGAGGCCTTCTGGCCTGGGCCGCTGACCCTCATTTTCCCCAAGAGCAGCCAGGTGCCCTACGCCACCACCGGGGGGCTTGAGACGGTGGCTGTCCGAATGCCGGACGATCCGGTGGCCAGCCGGCTGATCGCCCTGGCCGGCGTGCCGGTGGCGGCCCCCAGCGCCAACACCTCGGGGCGGCCCAGCCCCACCACAGCGGGGCATGTGCGGGATGATCTCTCGGGAAAAATTGACATGATTATCGATGGGGGGCCGGTGGGAATCGGCCTTGAATCCACCATTGTGGACGTGTCCGGACCTGTGCCCACTGTTCTTAGGCCCGGCGCAATCACCATGGAGATGCTGGAGGACATTCTGGGGGAGGTGGCCATTGACCCGGCCATCCTGGGGCCTATGGCAGAGGGGGAGCGGCCCAAGGCCCCGGGAATGAAATACAAACACTACGCGCCCAAGGCGGAGCTCACCCTAGTGGAGCCGGGGACTGACTGGGATGCGGCGGAGACTGCGCGGGAGGCCGCCATGATTGCCAAGGTGCGGCAGCTGGCCCTGGAGGCCGCCGGGGAAGGCCGCCGGGTGGGCATTATTTGTACGGACGAGTCGCGGGCCTGCTATGAGGATGTGCCGGGAGCCATGCTGCAGAGCATCGGCAGCAGGCGCAGCCAGAGCTCTGTGGCTCACAATCTGTATCAGGTTCTGCGGGAGTTTGACGACCTGGGGGCGGAGTGCATCTTTTCCGAAAGCTTCCCGAAGGACCATCTGGGGCAGGCGATTATGAACCGCCTGTCAAAGGCCGCCGGCTATCACATTATCAAAGCGTGACGCCGGCGGGCGAGCACGCGCCAGCGGCCATTTTGTGTTCGGATCAGCGGCCTTTGGAATATTTCCAGCGCAGGAGAAAGGCGGAGTGGACGATTACCGCCACGGAGCCTGCATTGTGAACAAGGGCGCCGACCACCGGATTCAGGATGCCGGTGATGGCGAGAATGATGGCGGCAAAATTTAAGGTCATGGAGAAGGCCAGGTTGCACTTGATGACGGTCATCATCCGCCGGGCCAGGCGCAGCAGATGAGGCAGCTCGCGGATATCGTCATTTACCAGGGCAATGTCCGCAGCGTCCACCGCGATGTCGCTCCCCACGCCGCCCATGGCGATGCCCACAAAGGCCTTTTTTAAGGCGGGCGCGTCATTGATGCCGTCTCCGATCATGCAGACCTGCTCCCCCTTGCTCTGGCAGGCGTCGATAAAATCCAGCTTATCCTCCGGCAGGCAGTCGGAGCGGTACTCCTGGATGTCCAGCAGACGGGCAATGTGGGAGGCCGCGCTTTCGTGATCCCCAGTCAGAAGGACGGGAGCAGCTCCCGCCTTTTTTATTTCCTCAATGGTGGAGCGGGCATCCTGCCTGGGCGTGTCGGAGAGCGCGGCAAATCCTGCGGCTTCCCTGTTGACCCCGATGTAAATGAGGGTGCAGCCCTCCTCCAGATGGGGAGCGGCTGCCCGGATCAGGTTCGGGGGAAGGGAAATGCCTTTCTCCTCAAAAAGCTCCTTGTTTCCCGCAAGAACCACATCTCCATCGATGTCCGCCTGCACCCCCCGGCCGGGAAGCATCTGGAAGCCCTGGGCCTGGGGAAGCGGCTGGCTTTCGCTTTCCCGGAAGCAGCGCACCACTGCCTTTCCAAGAGGATGCTCGGAGCGCTGCTCTGCGCCGGCCAGAAGGGCATAAAGCCGCGTATCAGGCATGGAGTCCGCCATGCTTAAAACCGCCGTTACCTGGGGAGTGCCATAGGTAAGGGTTCCCGTCTTGTCAAAGGTGATGCGGGATACCTTAGCCAGCCGTTCCAGGGCATCCCCCTCCCGGACAAGAAAGCCGTGGCGGGTGGAATTGCCGATGGCGGCCATGATGGCGGTGGGGGTGGCAAGAACCAGGGAGCAGGGGCAGAACACAACCAGGATGGTGACAGCCCGGATGATTTCCCCGCTGATAAGCCAGGTGAGGGCGGCGGCGGTCAGAGCCGAGATGACGACCCAGACGGCCCACCGGTCCGCAAGGCCCACGATCTTGGCCTTGCCCGCATCCGCAGACTGAACCAGGCGGATCATGCGCTGGATGGAGCTGTCCTCCCCCACCTTTTCCGCCCGCATGTCGAAGGAGCCGAACTGGTTGACCGTTCCGCTGGATACGGCATCCCCGGGCCCCTTGTCCACCGGAAGGGATTCTCCGGTCATCACCGCCTGATTGACGGAGGTCTCCCCGGAGAGAATGGTGCCGTCCACCGGGATTGTCTCTCCGGGGAGAACACGGAGAATATCTCCCACCTGCACGCTGCGGGCGTCAATGATCTCCTCCGATATCTCCGAGGATCCGGACGCGGGAGAGGCACAAGAGCCTGAAATCCGCCGGGCAGTCTGGGGGGTCAAATGCACCAGCTTTTCAATGCCGGCCCTGGCCCTGGCCACGGTCAGCTCCTCCAAGAGACCGCCCAGCTGCATGATAAAGGCCACCTCACCAGCTGCGAAATCCTCGCCGATGATGACGGAGGCGATGAGGGCGATGGACACCAGCACATCGGCTGTAATGTCAAAGGCAGTGACAAGGCCAATGACCGCTTCCAGGATGATGGGCAGTCCGCAGAGAACGATTGCGATCCAGGCAGGATCAAAGGGGAGAGGGGGATGGGGCAGCAGGCTCGCCAGGAGAGCAAGGCCGGAAATGATGAGAAATGCGATGTCCCTGCGGGTGCCGCCCCACTCCAAGATACGCTCTAATTGTTTCATGGGGAAATAAACCTCCTTAAACCTATACCCCTATGGGTATTAATACGACCATTATACCTATAGGGGTATAGGTTGTCAAGAAGCTGAAAAAACATCCCCGGCAGACAGCCGGAGATTAGACATAACCGTTCAGGCGACAGGTAAACAGGGATAAGAAGATGCCTGCCGCCTGAACGGCTGCGATTAGACCATGTTGGCGAAGCGCTCCACCGCCTTTGTGAATTTCGCAATCGTCTGCTCTGCGTCGCCGTGCTCGATGCCGTCCCGGACACAGTGGTTGATATGGCCTTCCAGAACCACCTGCCCAACCTTGTGAAGGGCGGATTTGGCCGCATTGATCTGGGCGAGAATGTCCTCGCAGGGCACGTCCTCATCCACCATCCGGTCAATGGCCTGGACCTGTCCGATAATCTTTTTGAGCCTCCGGTGGAGATTTTCCGAATCCATGCACTGTCTCATAAAAACGATACCTCCTTCTGCCGCAGTCAGCGGATATCCTTTATTATGGGGGAAGCATGGGGGAATGTCAATACCCATCGGACGGACCTCCGCCTGGGGCCTTCCAGCAGCCCGCCGCCATATGTGCTGCCCAGCAGCCCGCCGCCATATGCCTCTTGAAAAAATGCGGAAAGCTGATAAACTAATAGCATGAAATTACTATATAAAACCCTGCCGGAGGGGATCTGTATCCGGCGCTATTACAGCTTGGATGGTTTTGCCCGGATTCCCGGGCAGGTGGAGGGAAGGCCGGTCCGGGAGCTGGACCGCTATGCATTTTCCGAGACAGTCCGGGGACAGGAGGATCTGCCCGGACAATGGGAGGACGAGCCTGCCGTAAAGGGGGAAGGGCTCACGGCCCTTGCGCTTCCGCAGACGCTGCAGCGGGTGGGAGCCTACGCATTTTACAACTGCTCCCAGTTAAAAAGCCTCTCCTTCTTCAGCACGGTGGAGGACTGGGGAGCCGGTGTATTTACAGGGTGCAGCGGTCTTGGAGAGCTGGATATCCAGCTGATGGGCGGCCCGCGCTCCTGCTTTAAGGAGGTTCTCTCAGAGCTTCGGCAGACCCTGACAGTGTCCTGCAGGGATTCCAGCGGGGCGCTTGCGGCACGGCTTATATTTCCGGAATTTTTTGAGGAATCCGTGGAGAATACGCCGGCCCGCATTCTTATGCGGGAAATGCACGGCTGCGGCCATATGTACCGGTACTGCTTTGAGGGGCCGGAATTTTCCTTCGGGGAGTACGACCGGCTGTTTCCCCATGTGCAGGTCCAGGAGAAGCCGGAGCTTGTGACCAGGCTGGCCGTCTACCGGCTCTACTGGCCCAAGGGGCTTATAAGGGACGGGGAGGAGGCGTACTGGGCTTACCTGAAGGAGCACATGAGGGAGACGGTGCTTGGGCTCATAAAGAGGGACGAGCTTTCCATACTCCGCTGGCTGACCCGCTCCCCCCGCATTGACAGGGCGGATATGGAGGAAATGGTTCTGGCCGCTGCGGCGTCCCCGGACCCCAGGGCGTCAGCCCTGATCATGGATGCAAGGGGCCAAAGCCTGGGGGCAGAAGGCCCTAGGACGCAGCGAACCTTTATACTGTAAATCTGTATGCCGCCTGCCGGCGGCAGAGCTTTTAGAGAACAGCAGAAAATAACGAGAAACACAACGAGGAGGACAGAAGATGACAAAGAAAACCGACGGGAAGGAGCTTCAAAAGCAGCTTGCCTGGGAATTTCCCAATATAGGAAAGGAAGCCCCGGAGCAGAGAGAGAAGGCGGAGAAATACTGCCGGGATTATAAGGGATTTCTCAACCGGGGAAAGACCGAGAGAGAGTGCGTGAGGGAAGCGGTGCGGATGCTCAAGAAGGCGGGCTACAAGCCCTTCGACCGGAAGGCCTCCTATGAGCCCGGCGATAAGGTGTATTATGTCAATCGGGAGAAGGCCCTTATCGCCACAACCTTCGGAAAGCGGCCCTTGGCGGAGGGACTGCGGATCAACGGAGCCCACATTGATTCCCCCAGGCTGGATTTAAAGCCCAGCCCCCTGTATGAGAAGGACGAGATCGCTTATTTTAAAACTCATTATTACGGGGGCCTGCGCAAATACCAGTGGGGCACCATCCCCCTGGCGATTCACGGCGTGGTGATAAAAAAGAATGGGGAGGCCCTCACCCTTTCGCTGGGAGAGGAGGAGGACGATCCGGTTCTCTGCATCACGGACCTTCTGCCCCATCTGTCTGCCAAGCAGAATGAGAGACCCTTAAAGGACGGGCTTAAGGGGGAGGAGCTGAACGCGGTGACGGGCTCCCTGCCCTATGAGGGGGAGGACATCAAGGAGCCGGTGAAGCTGGGCGTGCTCGCCCTCCTCCATGACCGCTATGGGATTACGGAGAAGGATTTCCTGCGGGCTGAGATTGAGCTGGTTCCTGCAGGAAAGGCCAGAGACGTGGGTCTTGACAAAAGCCTTATAGGCGCCTACGGCCAGGACGACCGGGTCTGCGCCTACACAGCGCTGACCGCGGAGATTGACACAAAAAAGCCGGAGCACACCACGGTCACCATCCTCACCGACAAGGAGGAGATAGGGTCCGACGGAAATACAGGCTTCAACTCCGACTATGTGCTCCACTATATCGAGGATCTGGCGGAAATGGAGGGCGTGCCGGTGCGTGACGTGCTGCGGGCCTCTCTCTGCCTGTCCTCCGATGTGAATGCGGCCTATGATCCCACGTTTTCCGATGTGTATGAGAAGCGCAATTCCTGCTATATTAATAAGGGGTGCGTGCTATCCAAGTATACGGGGGCCAGGGGAAAATCCGGCTCCAACGACGCCAGCGCGGAGACCATGGCAAAGGTTATCGCCATTATGGAGGAGGACGGCGTGTACTGGCAGGCCGGAGAGCTGGGTGCCGTGGATGTAGGCGGCGGCGGGACCATTGCCAAGTTTGCCGCCCATATGAATATCGATACTGTGGATCTGGGCGTTCCTATCCTGAGTATGCATTCCCCCTTTGAGCTGGCATCCAAGCTGGATATTTACAATACATACAGGGCATTTAAAGCATTTTATAAAAATTGACGGAAGGGCTTTTTTTTCCGGGCCTTGTATGATATAACTATGTACAGCGCACCTTTTCGGCGGCCCTTAAAGGCTCCGGCGGGTGCGGCTAAGCGGCAGCGGCCTGCGCAGAGGGGCGCTCTGCCTGCTCATTGTCTGAGCTGCTGCTAAAAATGTAAGAGAAAAGGATATGCGATATGAGAAAGATAGGAAAGCTTTGTTTATGTGGACTGGCAGCCGCCCTCCTTCTGGCGGGCTGCTCTGCGGGTACTGACGGGGAAGAGTATCTGGGAACCGTTGCCTTGGCGGAATATAAGGGAGTTAAGGTGAATGTTATCCCCGCAGAGGTGACGGACGAGGAGGTTGAGAACCGGATTCAGAGTGTCTTAAGCCAAAACCAGGAGGAGGTCGAGGTGGACCGGGCAGCTGAGGACGGCGACGTGGTGAACATTGACTACACGGGCTATCAGGATGGCGAGGAGTTTGTGGGAGGCTCTGCCGAGGGAGAGGATCTCACCCTGGGATCTGGATCCATGATCGATGGCTTTGAAGAGGGGATTGTGGGACTTAAGAAGGGAGATACAAAGGAGCTTACCCTTACCTTCCCGGAGGATTACAGGGAGCAGGCCCTGGCCGGCCAGGAGGTTGTGTTTGATATCACTGTAAACTCCGTAAAGGAGAAGCGGGATCCGGAGCTTACGGATGAATTTGTCCAGAGTATTTCGGATTACCAGACGGTGGATGAGTACCGGGATGGAATCCGGCAGGAGATGCTGGAGCAGAAGCAGGAGAGCGTATCCCTGCAGATCCAGCAGAGCGTGCTCCAGCAGGTGATCGACAATTCCACCTTCGATCTGTCGCGCAATGCCATCTCTCGGCGGTATAACACGGAGATTGACAATTACCAGACGCAGGCAGAGATGTATGGCATGCGCCTGTCCCAGATGGCTGCCTCCTACGGCATGGATGAGGGCAGCTTCAAGGAGTATGTATACGCCTCTGTGGAGGAGAATGCCAAGAGCCAGCTGGTGCTCAATACCATCGCGGCCCAGGAGGGGATCGCGGTGACCGACGAGGCCCGCCAGGAGCTGGCTGACATGAACGGCCAGACCGTGGAGGAAGGAGTGGAGGCCTACGGCCAGGAGAGCTTTGACCAGATGGCCTTAAACCGCCAGGTGATGAAGTTCTTGGAGGAGAATGCGGTGAATGAGGCGGAGGCAGCCTCCGGCAGTGAGACCGATGAGGCGGGCACAGCCACGGCCTCCCAGGCGGAGGAGACGGCCGCCGCAGAGACAGAGGAGTAAGACACAGCACAAAAGAGGAGGGCAGACGCATGCAGATTTTAAAAGACAGGATACGCCGGGACGGCAAGATCAAAGCAGGAAATGTCCTGAAGGTTGACAGCTTTCTGAACCATCAGATGGACATCAAGCTCTTCGGGGAGATTGGAAAGGAATTTAAGCGCCGGTTCGCGGACGCTGAGGTGAATAAGATCCTGACCATTGAGGCTTCCGGCATCGGAATCGCGTGCATTGTGGCCCAATACTTTGATGTGCCCGTGGTCTTTGCGAAAAAGACCCAGACAAAGAACATTGCCGGGGAGGTATATACCACCAAGGTGGAGTCCTTCACCCATGGGCGCGTGTACGATATCATCGTGTCAAAGGAATTCCTTGGCCCTGGGGACAAGGTTCTCATCATTGACGATTTTCTGGCCAATGGAAAGGCCCTGGAGGGGCTGGCGGCTCTGGTCAGGGACTCCGGGGCAGAGCTTGTGGGAGCTGGAATCGTCATAGAGAAGGGCTTCCAGGTAGGCGGCGATCTGATCCGCTCAGAGGGAATCCGCCTGGAATCCCTGGCGATTGTGGACAGCATGGACGAGGAGACACAGACGATTGTATTTAGGGATGACGAATAACCGGACGAAAGCATTATTTTTTGACATAGACGGCACCCTTCTGTCGGAGAAGACTCGGAGGGTGCCGGAAAGCGCGGTCAAAGCCCTGGCCCAGGCCAGAGAGAGAGGACACCTGGTATTTATCAATACAGGAAGGGTATATGCCCACCTTGGAGATATCCGATCCCAGGTGGAGGCGGACGGGTTTCTCTGCGGCTGCGGCACCTGTGTAGTGGCAGAGGGAAGAATTCTTTATCACTACCATATTCCCCATGAGCGGGGACTGGCCATTAAGAGAGATATCGATGCCTGCGGCCTGGACGGCGCCTTGGAGGGGATGGAAGGAGTTTATGTCCATAAAAACCGTTCACGCCTTCCGCTCGTGGAAGAGCTGAAGGAGAAAATCCGGAGCTCGAGCGCTG
Source organism: uncultured Enterocloster sp. (assembly GCA_944382045.1). Lineage (GTDB taxonomy): Bacteria > Bacillota > Clostridia > Lachnospirales > Lachnospiraceae > Enterocloster. The sequence goes on from CALWMT010000028.1 coordinate 13,889, forward strand.
CATCTCCCTACAGCTGGGAGGATGACTGCTATGATTTTGATAAATTTTACATAGGCTCTGATGAGAAGAGCCAGTGCCGGGAGCTGTTCGGCAGGCTGAAGGACATGGAAGTGATTGACAGGGGAGGCGGCTTTTATGAATGCGTTCCCCGGGGACATTCCAAGGCTACAGCCATTGATATGGTGCTGAAGCGGTGCGGCATTTCCCTGGATGATGCCTATGTATTTGGGGACAGCGGCAACGATCTGGCGATGTTCCGGTACGGCCGCAACTGTGTGCTCATGGGAAATCACAGCCCGGTGCTGGAGCCCTACGCGACCTTTGTGACAAAGACCGTGGAGGAGGATGGAATTGCCCACGCCATGAGGGAGCTGGGCATCATTTAGAAGGTGCTCCACGGATAGAGAGAACAGATCGATATGAAAAAAAGAACATGGATTGTAAGCGCCCTGATGTACGCCTTGATTCTGGCGGCGTGCTTCGGGGTGCTTCACGTTTTGGATAAATGGAGCCAGCCGTCCTCCGTCCGGCCATCCCATGCCGCAGAGACTGCCAGTGAGAAGGAGACCTCCAGCGGGGAGGAAAATGCGGAAGAAGCCGGACAGGAGGAGGAAACAGAGCACGGCGGGAAGGACGAGCATGCAGGAGAAGAAATAGAGGCGGAGGATTTTCTGCGGCGGGAGGGCGGATATAGAGGCTGGGAGGCCAGGATTGAGGGCAGCTGGACGCCAAAGCCAGAGGAAGAGCCCTATAAGCTGCCGAGGGTTATTTTGGCCACAGACCTCCATTACCAGAGCGCATCCTGCCAGGATGACGGGGAGGCATTTCAGAAGCTTACAGCGGACAGCGATGGAAAGGTGATCCGCTATCTTCCTGAGCTCTTAGAGGCGTTCATAGACCAGGTGATTGCAGAGCAGCCCTCCGCCTTGATTCTCAGCGGCGATATCTCCATGAACGGGGAGAGGATAAATCATGAGGAGCTGGCAGAGCGGCTCCATAGAGTGAGGGAGGCGGGGATCCCCGTCCTCGTGATTCCAGGAAACCATGACATCAACAATACAAATGCATCCTTCTATTTCGGGGATGAGAAAAGCCCTGCCCCTTCTGTGACCGCGGAGGAGTTTTTTGAGATTTACAGGGAATACGGATACGATCAGGCACTGAGCCGGGATCCGGCTTCCCTCAGCTATGTGTATGCGCTGGATGAAAAAAATTGGCTTTTAATGCTTGACTCCAGCCAGTACGAGCCGAAGAATCTGGTGGAGGGAAGAATAAAGGAGGAAACGCTCCAGTGGGCCAGGGAGCAGCTGGAGGCTGCCAGGGAGCGGGAGATTTTTGTTCTTCCCAT
>CALWMT010000029.1 GCA_944382045.1 uncultured Enterocloster sp.
GCATCCAGTCGAAAAAATCCTCCCTGGCAAAGCAGGGATACTTCTGAAATGCCTGAGATTCCAGCATTTTCAGAAAACCCTCCAGGCGGACCTGGCCCGTGCCCTCCTTATCCCAGGAAAAGGAGTTGTGGGCGCTGCAAACCAGCGCCGCCATATCCTTAAAGCTTTTGGGCTTCAGGGTGCGAAACAGCGCGGAGGAAGGCCCATCCATAATCCCGATATTGCAGATATTGCTCCAGGTAATATCCCGAAGCTCTCTTTCACCCAGCTCCCGGGCGTAAACCCCCGTGGCCCTCTGCAGCCTTACCAGGCTGTCCATAAGCGCCATCGGGCGAAGCAGAACCGGTTTTATCCAGCAGGATTTCAGCTCCCAGCTGCCGCCGGTCAGGCAGGGCTCCCCGTCCTCCAGATAAGAAAGCAGGGCCGGATAATCCTGAATCGTATTCCCCGCAGGCAGCACAGCGAATCCCGCCTGCCGGACGCCGATGCCCTCCTCCCCATCCGGCAGCACCGCCGACACGCCGGACTGCATCTGAAACATTCCCCATGGCACAATCCGGCTCTGCGGATATGCCCGCTCCAGCACGCGGCGGGCAAATGGCAGAAATTCCTGGCTCACATTGTAATCGAAGGAGATATTTTTCTTCCCACCACTCCCCCAAACACTCTCCACGGGCAGGCCGAATCCCTCCGCCCGTATGCTGCCGCCGCAGACAGGACACCTTTTTTCCGGCATATCAATGCCTGGCAGGCGGGTGCCGGTCTCCTCATAATACCCGCAGTCCCCGCAGAAATAATGGGGAGGCAGCGGATTGAAGCAGCCGTTTCCCAGCAGGCAGTACAGAAGGGAGCCCATGACCGTTCCCCGCCCCATCAGAGGGAGCGCACTTTTTTTGGCCTCCTTCGACAAAAGCCAGAACAGCACAAAATCCTCCGCTGCCTGGGAGGCCCGAAGAAGCTCCATTTCCGCCTCATACCGGTCTCTCACCGGCTCCGGCACGCCCTTCGGGTAAAGGAGAGCCAGCCTCTCCTCGCACGCCTTCGTTATACACTCCGCTCCATAAGCAATCTGCGGTCTCTGCATATCCATATCCTCCAATCCTTTTTTCATACAAGCACGTCCGCCCCAAAGGGCTGCATTTCCCCTACTATGACAGATATGCTGCATTTCCCTTACTATAACATACGGCGGCTGCCATACATATTCCATCCGCTGTACTATTTATGGTACAGCGTTTACTTGCCACAGACTGCGCCAAGGAGTATAATACCATCTATAAAACCAACAGGAGTGTGCCCATGATTCCTCAAAAAGCAACCATACTGTGCATCTATGAAATTTTGAAGACCTATTCCGACGAGAATCACATTCTGTCCGCAGAAAAAATCCGGGAAAAATTGAAAAAGCTGTATGACATAGACATGGAGCGCCGGGCCATCTACCGCAACATCGACGCGCTTCGAAGCATAGGCATTGAAATTGAAGGGTATCAGGAAAACCGGGAGGGATACTATCTTGTGGACCGGCTCTTTGAGCTCTCAGAAATCCGCCTCCTCTGCGATGCAGTTGCCTCCTCTGAAATGATAGAGGAGGAGGCCGGAAAACAAATCATCCGCAGGCTCATCGATACCCAGAGTATTTTTCAGGGCCGGATGCTGCAGAAAACCCTGTTCATAAAGCCCGAGCGAAACCCCCAGAGCCGGCAGCTGTTCTACACCATTGACATCCTCAATGTGGCCATCAATCAGGGATGCAAGGTCAGCGCCCGTCTCATGGAGTTGGGGCTTGCCCACACACGCACGGAGAAGGAGAACAGTCCCATTGTGTTCAGCCCCTACGCCACCGTCTGGGCAGATGGATACTATTATGTTCTGGCCAAGGAGGAAAATACAGATGACATCAGTCATCTGCGCATCGACCTGCTGCAGGACATTGTCCTTTTAGAGCGCGGGGCCGATATGCTCTGCGGCGGCCTGAATCCCATCCAGTATGCAAGGGAGTTCATTCTTCTAAAGGGCGAGCGAAAGGAACGCTTCGAAATCGAGTGCAGCCGGGCGCTGTGGCAGAGCCTGGCCCAGGCCTTCGGCGAGGAGGCGGAGGTCCTGCGGGAGGACGGCGGGCGTATTTCGGTCAAAATCCTGGCCATCCCCTCCTCCATGCGGTCCTGGGTTCTTTCGCACCTAAACAGCTGCGAGGTCACCGGGCCCAAAAGCTTCCGCGAGGAAATCCAGCAGATTGTGATGGAGGCGTATCAGGCCTATACATCTATTCGGACAAATAATCATTAAGGACTTTGACCATCGATTTAGCCCTGGGTGTTGGCCCGGGGCTTTATTACGGCTAATCGTTATAATGGCCTTTGCAGGCAATAATCAAGATAGCATCTTCTTCTGCCACGTAAACAAGACGATGCTCATCATCAATACGTCTGCTCCAGAAACCGGAGAGCTCCCCTTTTAGCGGTTCGGGCTTACCTATCCCATCGAACGGATTACGGCCGATATCCTTAATGAGCATGTTGATTCGCTTCAATGTTTTCTTATCCTGCGTCTGCCAATAAACGTAATCCTGCCATGCATCATAATCCCATTGTAATCTTTTCATGATCCGATTACTCCTCAATTAATTCATGTTCTACAAGAGGAAGCTGCCCAGCTTTATATTCGGCCATCTTTTTTTCAAGGTACTGGATATTGCTTTCAGAGTAAAATGGATCGATAGAGACATCAAAAGGAATCCTCTTTTCTCTACTGACTTTCTTGGCAAAAATCGTAAATGCTGCGCTCATGGAAAGCCCTAACTCAGAACACACTTGCTCCATGCTCTTCTTTACATCCTCATCCAAACGGAAATTTACATTGACTACCTGCGCCATAATTAACGCCTCCTTTTGGTTTATGCCTATAATATAATATAATATATTATAACGCAAAATGCAAGCAATATTCATTATGTATTATTTTCTAATATCCGAAAAGCGGACAGCTGATAACACCTCAAAGCTTGCCCACACACGCACGGAAAAGGAGAACAGTCCCATTGTGTTCATCCCCTCCGCCATGCGGTCCTGGGTTCTTTCGCACCTAAACAGCTGCGAGGCTGTCGGGCCCAAAAGCTTCCGCGAGGAAATCCAGCAGATTGTGATGGAGGCGTATCAGGCCTATACATCTATTCAAATTAACCGTTCCGAAAATTTATATTAAGTTTTTCTGGCCCCTCTTGTTTTTGGACTATGAGTGTGCTATAATCTCCTAAAATTAACATAAAGTTAACACTTTGTTCATATTTTAATGTGACCGCCTGAACGTTTGCATTTTAGAGCCAAACCATTCTGGCCTTGAAATAATAAGGAGATTGACTTCGCGCTATGAGACGTATCGCCGCCTTGATTCATAAATACAAGCACGCATGGCTTTTGCTGTACGCCTGCATTTACCTGCCCTGGTTCTGCTATCTGGAGCGCACGGTCACGGGGAACTACCACGTGATGCACGCTGCACTGGACGATTTAATTCCCTTCTGCGAGTATTTCATCGTCCCCTACCTGCTGTGGTTTTTGTACGTGGGCGCAGCTATTTTTTACTTTTTGTTTACCAGCCGGGAGGATTATTACAAGCTGTGCGCCTTCCTGTTTTCCGGGATGACCATCAGCCTGATAATATGCACATTTTTCCGCAACGGCACGGACCTGCGGCCCGTGGTGGACCCGGATAAAAATGTGTTCTGCGCTCTGGTGTCCCTTATCCATCGGGCGGACACCTCCACCAACGTGTTTCCCAGCATCCACGTGTACAACTCCATCGGCGTCCATCTGGCAGTCTCCCACAGCGAGCGCCTGCGCCGCCGCCCGGCCATCCGTCTTGGCTCCGGCATTTTGATGGTTTTAATCTGCCTGTCCACGGTATTTTTAAAGCAGCACTCCGTCATCGACCTGATTGGAGCGGTGATTCTGGCCTATATCATGTGCGGCATTATCTACGGCTACAGCTGGTCCGCCCAGGACAAGAAGATTACCCAGAAGGCCTTGGGATGAGAAGTATAGCTTATAGAAACCATTCAGCCCTGCGGAATTCATCCGTTTCGAATTCCGCAGGGCTGTTTTTTTAGTTAAATCCATAAAACTTCTGAGTAATCTTATACCCCAGCACCAAGAGCTCTCTCCCGCCCTTTCCCGGCAGGTTGCAGCCCTGGCCCAGGAAGCCGAAGCGCAAGCGCAGATAGAGAGGCAGATTCTGCTTTTTCAAATGCTGCCACAGCTCCTTCTTCTTCTCGAGATTTTCCTCCGTGCCCGACTTAATGGCGAGAACGGAGCAGATGGTCATCATAATCTCCAGATACTGTATCATATAATGGCGCAGCTTCCGGTTCCCAATCTTCATCACGTCATAATAGCCCAGCATCAGCTTTGTCACCCGAAGCTGCTGGTCGATGCGGCCAATCATCACGGTCTCATTCACCGACTGGTCGGAGCGGCCGATGAAATACCGGTAGAAGTTCACATCCAGGTAGTAAATCTTCTTTACGTGGGGCAGGGGCTGGTACACAAAAATATTGTCCACATAGAAGGTGTGCTCCGGAAGCGCGAGTCCGCACTCCTTGAGAAGGGCCGTCCGGTAAATCACGGAATGCATCAGGATGTACTGGCCGGTCATGAAAAATTTCACATCCTTCCAGCCAAACACCCGGTCCCTCGGAAAGGCAGTGTGGTAATTCATCACCTTCTTGCGCTTTGCCCCCTCCTTCTCATAGACAAAGTTGGTCACCAGCATATCCAGAGTGTCCCCCCGGTATACGAACCGGCCAAGCGTCTCCAGGACCTGGCGGTAGGCCTCCTCGTTCACCCAGTCGTCGCTGTCCACCACCTTAAAGAAAATTCCGGTGGCATTGGCAAGTCCTGTGTTCACCGCCCCGCCGTGCCCCTTATTCTCCTGATGGATAGCCCGGCAGATGCCGGGATACTTCCTCTCATATTCATCCGCAATCTCCGCTGTCCTATCCTTTGCGGAGCCGTCGTCCACAATAAGGATTTCCACCTCATCCCCGCCTGCCAGAAGCGTGTGGATGCAGTGCTCCATATAAGCCTCCGAATTGTAGCAGGGTATGGCGATTGTCAAAAGCTTCACGTCTTGTCCTCCTATCCAAATACCGCCAGAGCCGCCAGATTGGCCGCCCCGTGCATCAAAACCGCTGCCGCATATTTTCCATATGCGCTCGTCTCATATCCCCATGCAAAAAGCATGCCCATAATAAACCCGTATATCCCCTGAATCCAGTTGCCGTGATACAGGCCGAATGCCAGGGAAGAAAATACCGCGCAGGGCCAGAAGCCGAACCGGCGCCGAAGAAGTCCGAACAGCCCCAGGCGGAATGCTGCCTCCTCAAGGACCGGCCCGAAAAAAAGAGCTGCCGCAAGAAAAGGCAGGCCTCCCCGGGCAGACACCTCCGCCGCCTGCGCATAGCTCTCCCGCATAAAGGCAGGCCAGGGAAAATACCGTATGCAAAGGTTGCCTGCCACACCGGCCAAAGCTCCCAGCGCGGCCAAGCAGGGCCATCTCTCCGGCAAAAAGCTCCGTCTGTTTTCCATGGCCTCCCCTGCCTTTCTCTCATGCCTGTTTCGTTGTCAGTATAACATGACTGACCCTGTTTTGCCACTATCTTTTTTGGCTTCCCGTTGCTTTTTTTATCAAGTTACCCTATAATTGTGGTAATAGTCAGATGCGGCGTGCAAGGCTGGACTGGCTGCGCCGTCCCTAACATGAATACAGAATAAGCGAGGTAGACGAATATGGCAAAGAAGCGGATTGTAGTGGCCATTGGCCATAAGGATATGGGAACCAATCTCCCGGAACAGAAGGAAGCGGTTGTCCGGACAGCCAGGACCATTGCGGATTTTATCCAGGATGGCTGGCAGACAGCCATTGTGCACAGCAATGCGCCTCAGGTTGGCATGATTCACACCGCGATGAATGAATTTGGCCGCCAGCACGACGGCTACAGCATGGCCCCCATGTCTGTCTGCTCCGCCATGAGCCAGGGCTACATTGGCTACGACCTTCAAAACGGCATCCGGGCAGAGCTTATCCGGCGGGGCATCTATAAGCCCGTGAGCACGGTTCTCACCCAGGTCACTGTGGACCCCTACGACGAGGCATTTTACACGCCGGTAAAGGTTATCGGCCGGGTGATGACCGAGGAGGAGGCCAGGGAGGAGGAGGCCAAGGGCAACCACGTCACCCCTGTGGAGGGCGGATACCGCCGGATTGTGGCTGCTCCCCGTCCCGTTGCCATCGTGGAGATTGACGCCATCAAGGCGCTCATGGACGCGGACCAGATTGTCATCGCCTGCGGAGGAGGCGGCATTCCGGTGATGGAGCAGGGCTGCTTCCTGCGGGGCGCCAGCGCCATCATTGAGAAGGACCTGGCTGCCGGTCTTCTGGCCAAGGAAATCGACGCTGACGTGATGATGATTCTCACCAGTGTGGACAATGTAACCTTAAATTACGGAACCCCCAGCGAGCAGCCCATTCACCATATGGACATCGCCCAGGCCAAGGAATACATTGAGCAGGGCCAGTTTGAGTTTGCCTCCATGCTGCCCAAGGTAGCGGCTTCCGTTGATTTTCTGGAAAAGGGCAAGGGCCGCAAGGCCATTATCACCTCCTTGGACAAGGCGAAGGCCAGTCTGGCCGGACAGGCGGGGACGATTATTGAATAAGCGGCTGCATATATTCATATGAAAAGGGAAGCCAAGCATATCCGGCTTCCCTTTTGTCAGCTGCTTCTCATTTTTCCGAAACCCGCTTCTTAATATAGGCCTCCACATCCTCCCTGGGCACGCCCAGGGATACGGAGAGCTCCGCGCACAGGTTGTCCTCCGCAGAGCGGAAATACCGCTCGTCTAAATCCGTCATCCTCTTTCCCTGGGCGATGCGCCTGCACCGGCGGGTGTACAGGGTCTTAAGCATCCCCACCCAGGCTCTGCAGTCGCAGGTCTTGAGGGCCTCCTTGTAGCGCTCCTCCCGCTGCTTGTCGCTGGGAACCTCCAGCTCCGGCACCTCGCCGAAGCCGTCCATCAGCGCCATCGCCTCCTCCCTTGAAAGGAGCGGCCGGGTAATCGTCTTCTCCGAGTCAACGGGCGCCACAATCTTGCTGGCCTTCTGGGCATAGGGGCGCAGCACATAATAAAGCTTCCCTTCCGGGCCTCCCGGATGGTCCACGGTGGTAATGTCCACAACCTCGCACACGCCGCGCACGCCGTAAATGATAAATTGGCCTTTCTCGTACATATTCTGTCCACTTCCTTACACAAAAACAAACACACAAACCTTTCACTTGCAGCAGCCGCTGTCCGCAGCTGTTCAGGCTATCCCCGAACAGTTACTATTTTATCATTAATTTTACCCAAATGTTAGAACTTCTTTCAGCATTTTTCCAATTTTGTTGTTTATTTACGAAAATATACCAGCTTCTTTTTGTCTAACTTTTCAAAAAACAGGCCCGGCCAGGCAGTTTGCAGCCGCCTGTCCGGGCATTTTTTCTATGCCGGGGATTTCCCGCGCGGGGTTTTTTGTTTAAGCATTCTTCACCGTAGCGATGTCGATGAGGGTCAGCTTCTTCGCCCGGTTCTCCAGGCTGGTCACAAGGGCCCGCGCTGTGTCAAGAGACGTGAGCACGTGGACGCCGGTCTCGATGGCGTTGCGGCGGATGATAAATCCGTCGTGGCTGCGCTCCGCGCCCTGCGCCGGAATGTCGATAATCAGGTCGATCCGGTGGCCCAGCACCAGGTCCAGTATATTGGGGGATTCCTGCTCAAGCTTGCGTATCTCGTAGGCCTTTACGCCGTGGTTTGCGAGCGTCCGGGCGGTTCCCCGGGTGGCGAATATCTTGTAGCCCACAGCTGCAAACCGGCGGGCGATATCCACCGCCTCCTCCTGGTCGCTGTGGCGTACCGTCATAATCATATTTTTGTGCTTGGGCAGGCGGATTCCCGCACCCTCAAAGGCCTTGTAGAGGGCTTCGTTGAAGGTTTTCGCAATGCCTAAGCACTCGCCGGTGGACTTCATCTCCGGTCCCAGGCTGATATCCGCGCCCCGAATCTTCTCAAAGGAGAACACCGGCATCTTGATGGCGATATAGTCCGCCTTGGGCTGCAGGCCCGGCTTGTATCCCAGCTCCCGTATGCTCTTTCCGCAGATAATCTGGGTAGCCAGTGGAACAATGGGAATGCCCGTCACCTTGCTGATATAGGGAACGGTCCGGGAGGAGCGGGGATTCACCTCGATGATATACACATCATCGCCGTCCACGATAAACTGGATATTAATCATTCCCTTTACGTGCAGGGCCTGGGCCAGCTTCTCCGTATAGTCCACAATCGTGGCCACATTTTTTTTTTTTTTTTCCTGAGCAGGATACACGGAGATACTGTCTCCGGAGTGAGTGCCCGTGCGCTCAATATGCTGCATGATGCCGGGAATCAGAATGTCCTTCCCGTCGCAGATGGCGTCCACCTCAATCTCCTTGCCCATAATGTACTTGTCCACCAAAATGGGATGCTCCTGGGCAATCTGGTTGATGATGCCGATGAACTCGTCGATATCCTCATCATTGATAGCTATCTGCATGCCCTGGCCGCCCAGCACATAGGAAGGACGCACCAGAACCGGATATCCCAGCTGTCTGGCAGCCCTCTTGGCCTCCTCGGCAGTAAACACCGTGTGGCCCGCCGGCCTGGGGATGCCGCATTTCTCCAAAATCTCATCAAAGCGCTCCCTGTCCTCCGCCGCGTCCACATCCTCCGCCGCAGTTCCCAGAATCGGAACGCCCATCTTCATCAGGGCCTCGGTGAGCTTGATAGCCGTCTGGCCGCCGAACTGCACCACCGCCCCGTCAGGCTTCTCCACATCCACGATGCTCTCCACATCCTCCGGGGTCAGGGGCTCAAAGTACAGCTTGTCCGCGATGTCAAAATCTGTGCTCACGGTCTCCGGGTTGTTGTTGATGATAATGGTCTCATAGCCCTCCTTGCTGAAGGCCCAGGTGCTGTGCACAGAGCAGAAGTCAAACTCAATTCCCTGGCCGATGCGAATGGGGCCGGAGCCCAGCACCAGCACCTTTTTGCGTCCCTCCGTCTTCTCCGCCTCGCTGACACTGCCGAAGCAGGAGTAATAATAGGGCGTCTCCGCCTTAAATTCCGCGGCGCAGGTGTCCACCATCTTGTAGGCGGCACGGATGTTATTGTCATAGCGCTGCCGCTTAATCTCCGCCTGAGGAATGCCTGTGAGACGGGATATCACATTGTCCGGGAACTCAATGCGCTTGGCCTCTGCCAGAAGCTCATTGGTGAGCTCCCTGTCCCCAGCCCTCACTGCCTTCAGGGAGTTCTCCATCTCCACCAGGATGGCCAGCTTGTCGATAAACCAGTAGTCAATCATTGTGGCGGCGTGGATGTCCTCATAGGAAATGCCCCTGCGCAGAGCCTCGGCAATCCGCCAGATGCGCATGTCATCCACCCGGCCAAGCTCCCGGCGCAGCTCCTCCTCGGTGAGACCGGTAAAATCGTAGGACAGCAGGCAGTCCACATGCTGCTCCAGCGAGCGGATGGCCTTCATGAGCGCGCCCTCAAAATTGGTGCAGATGCTCATCACCTCGCCGGTGGCCTTCATCTGGGTGCCCAGGGTGCGCTTTGCGCTTATGAACTTGTCAAAGGGCAGGCGCGGCATCTTGACCACACAGTAGTCCAGCATAGGCTCAAAGCTGGCGTAGGTCTTCTGGGTAACCGCATTCTTAATCTCGTCCAGAGTATAGCCAAGGGCAATCTTGGCCGCCACCTTGGCGATGGGATACCCCGTGGCCTTGCTGGCCAGAGCCGAGGAGCGGCTCACACGGGGGTTTACCTCGATAACGCAGTATTCGAAGCTCTCCGGGTGCAGGGCGTACTGCACATTGCAGCCTCCCGTAATACCCAATTCGCTGATAATATTCAAAGCTGAGGTACGCAGCATCTGGTATTCCTTGTCCCCAAGCGTCTGGGAGGGAGCCACCACGATGCTGTCGCCGGTGTGCACGCCCACCGGGTCGATATTCTCCATGTTGCAGACCGTAATCACATTGCCTGCACCGTCCCGCATCACCTCATATTCGATTTCCTTCCAGCCGGCAATGCAGCGCTCCACAAGCACCTGCCCCACGCGGGAAAGCCGGAGTCCATTTTCCAGAATCTGCGCACACTCCTCCGGATTGCGGGCGATGCCGCCGCCGGATCCGCCCAGGGTGTAGGCGGGACGCAGCACCACAGGATATCCGATTTGGGAGGCGATTTCCAGACCTTGCTCCACATTTTCCACAATATCTGAGGGGGCTACGGGCTCGCCGATCTTCTCCATGGTCTCCTTGAACATCTCCCGGTCCTCGGCCTTCTTGATGGTCAAGGCCGTGGTGCCGATAAGGCGCACATTGTGCTCCTTTAAAAATCCGGCGTCCTCCAGCTCCATAGCCAGGTTTAAGCCGGCCTGACCGCCCAGAGTGGGAAGAATACTGTCCGGCTGCTCCTTTAAAATGAGCTGCTCCACCACCTCCACGGTCAGAGGCTCGATGTAGACCCGGTCCGCGATGTCCTTGTCTGTCATGATGGTGGCCGGGTTGGAGTTTAAGAGCACCACCTCAATGTCCTCCTCCTTTAAGGAGCGGCAGGCCTGGGTGCCCGCGTAGTCAAATTCCGCGGCCTGGCCGATGACGATGGGGCCGGAGCCCAGGACCAGGACTTTTTTGATATCAGGATTCTTGGGCATCAGTCATTCACCTCCATCATTTTAAGAAAACGGTCAAACAGGTACGCGGAGTCCCTGGGGCCAGGGCAGGCCTCCGGGTGATACTGAACGGTGAAAATATTTTTTCCCACATACCGCAGGCCCTCGTTGGTGCCGTCGTTTACATTGATAAAAGCGGGAACCGCCACATCCGGCTTCACCGTGGCCATGTCCACCACATAGCCGTGGTTCTGGGAGGAAATGTACACCCGGCCGGTCTCCAGGTCCTTCACCGGATGATTGCCTCCCCGATGGCCGTATTTTAATTTGTAGGTGTCCATGCCATTGGCAAGGGCCATGAGCTGATGCCCCAGGCAGATGGCAAAAATCGGCACATCGGAGGCATAGAGCTTCTTGATTTCTTCAATAATCGCTGTATTCTCCTTGGGGTCTCCCGGCCCATTGGAGAGCATAATGCCGTCCGGATGGTCCGCCAGCACCTCCTCGGCAGGGGTATCCGCCGGATACACAGTCACCTGGCAGCCCCGGGCATTTAAGGAGCGCGCAATATTTCTCTTGGCGCCGTAATCCATCAGGGCTACCCGCTTTCCATTCCCGGGCAGAACGTATTTTTCCCTGGCAGTGGTCTTTAAAACCACGCCTGTTACCTGGTACTCCCGCATCCGGCGGATGGGCTCCGAGAGGTCATCATACTCCTTCGTGGTAATCATGCCGTTCATGGTGCCCTTCTCCCGCAGAATCTTTGTCAGGGCTCTTGTATCGACGCCGCTGATGCCGGGAATGTCATATTCCTTTAAGAAGTCCTGGATGGTGCCCTCGCTGCGGAAATTGCTGGGGATTCTCGACAATTCCCGGACGATGTAGCCATCGGGCCAGGGCCGTCCGGATTCCATATCCTCCCGGCAGATGCCGTAATTTCCAATGAGCGGATATGTCATCACCACCGCCTGTCCCGCGTAGGAGGGGTCTGTCAGCACTTCCAGATAACCGGTCATAGAGGTATTGAAGACGATCTCGCTGATTACTTCCCGGTCCGAGCCAATGCTTGTCCCGGCAAACACCGTTCCGTCTTCCAATATGAGGTATGCTTTCATAGGGGGAGTACCTGTCCTTTCTTGTGTGTGATGTGTGTTTTGTGACGTGTGACGGGCAGACAAAAAGCACCGGCGGCTCTCCTCCGATGCTTCCTGTCTGGAGCGTGTCTGAAAATTCAGTTCCGCCATCTGTACGCTCTTTGCCCAAATTGTAAAGATTATACTGTATTTCACCTGGATTTGCAATGCCTCAATTGGCTAAATTTTTTTGCCAAGCTCTGACTTTTTTTGTCATACCAGCTCCGCAATCCGGGTAATCCCCACATAAATATGGGAAATTTTGTACCAAGTGGCAAAGTCCACAATCCCTGACTGGGGCAGGCCGAAAATACTTTGAAATTCCCGCACCGCCTCCTCGGTCTGCCGTCCATAGATGCCGTCCGGTGTGACCCTGGGAATGGCGGAGTACACGGAGGCGATGGCATCCAGCTGCTCCTGCATCTGGCGCACCTTATCCCCCCGGCTGCCCACTGTCAGCTCATAGCCCGGCCAGGAGGCCGGAATCCCTGATATCTGTTCCGCTGTATTTACATACATTGTATCCCCGTAAAAATACCGGATAATCTCGATGGGGCTGTAGCCCTCCTCGCCCAGGGAGCATGACCCCCACTGCGTCATCCACCCTGGGCAGCTGACCTGCCGCCCGTCGCAGTACTGAGTGAGAATGGGCTGCCGCACATCCGGCCGGGAGAGGTAGCTGTCAAAAATCTCATCAACCACCCGTGAAATGCTCTCGAACAGATTCCGGCCATATATCCATTTGTGGTCAAAGGCCGTGGACGAGGTGATGGTGAAATCATACCCCTGGTTCCTGTACCACTCGGTATAGACCCGGTTCAGGGTAAATGACATGATGGCCAGCACATTGGCTGTGATGGAAGCCTGGGGCCAGGTGGAGTAAATCTCGCTGCAGGCCACATTTTTAATGTAATCCCGGTAGGGCACATAATAGTTGGGCGCGCTGCCGTCCGTGGGCACGCCGTCGTGAACCACAATGGTCTGGGGCACCACCACCCGGCTTAAGACAATCTCCCCGCTCTCGTTCACCGGCTTGATCTCCGGCTCCGCAATCTTCGGCGGATAGCTCCCGTAAAGGGTGTGCTCCGGTATCACCACCGGATCCTCCGCCGGCTCCCCCGCTCCTATGGGCGTAAGGGCCGCCGGCTGTATCGCCGTGGAGTCCGCCAGTATCTCGGTTCCGTCAATCTCCAGGGGCACAAAGCCCGGCGCCTCCACGAGAATGTCGTACTCCGCATAGGGACGGGCCGTGCCCGGCTCCAGGCTCAGGGCCGCAGGAGGGGCCGGCAGGGAGACCTGGGCGGTCTGGCCGGAGGAGTTCGTCTCCACCTGCTCGATAATCCGCCCTGGATCCTCCCGGTACCGTATGGATACACGGGCGTTCTGAATGGGAAAATTGTTCTGTATGTTTACTGTATTGACCTGAAGCAGCCCTCGGGATGTATTTTCTGGATTTGCGGCCATAAAAACCTCGCAAGACTTCTATTCCTTCTATATATAATCCCCAGGGTGCCAGCCTATGCATTCTCTTTGAGCACCTAAATCTCATACCCCCGAAGCCGCAGATATCCCTTCACAGCCTCCACCGCGCCCTCGGTTCCCAGCCGGGCGGTGTTGAGCATCAGATCATAGTTCTCCACATTCTCCCAATCCCTGCCGGTGTAGTATCTGTGGTAGTCCCGCCGCTCCCTGTCGATGCGCTTGATATTCTTCTTCACATCCTTGGGTTCATAGTATCCCAGCTCTTTGATCCGTTCCACCCGGTAGTCCATGTCCGCATAGAGGTAGACCTTGACAAGTCCGTCAAAGCCGTCCAGCACATAGTCCGCACAGCGGCCGATGATCACACAGTCCTCCTCTGCCGCCAGCTTGCGGATCACCTCGGACTGGAAGCGGAACAGATTGTCCGCCGCAATCAGATCCGGTCCCAGGGAGGGTGTTCCCAGCTCAGGCGCCAGGCTTTTCACAATGCGGTAGAGAAGCTTATTCCCCGCCTTCTCGTCCGCCATATGGTAGAAGCTCTCCTTGATCCCGCTCTCATCGGAATTGAGACGCAGAATATTCTTGTCGTAAAACCCCAGCCCCAAGTCCTTTGCCAGGCGGGCTCCTATCTCACGTCCGCCGCTTCCGTACTGTCTTCCGATTGTGATAACCAGTCTCTTGTTTTCCTTCATTGCCATGTCCTCCTCTCTCTTGTTTCTATCTACAGTATAGCACAAAAAAGGCCGCGCAGATACCTATTTATCTGCACAGCCGCTTCTTTGCCGCTATTTTATCCGATACACTCCCGCCTCCGTCACCACCGCGTCCATCCGTTCGTCGTGGTCCTCTGCGGGCAGCGCATCCTCCATCATCCGCCCCCGGCACAGCGCTGCTCGAAAGCACTTCGTCTGCAGGAGAAACCGGTCATAGTATCCTCCGCCATATCCCAGCCTCCGGCCGTCCCTGGTGCAGGAAAGACAGGGGATGAGAGCCAGTCCTATTTTTTCTGGACTGACGAGGGGGGCATCCAGTCCCGGCTCCAGGATGCCAAAGCTTCCCCGCTCCAGCTCTCCCAATCCAAAGATCCGCCGCGCCTCCATCACGCCCTTTGCGGTGCACAGGGGCACGCAGACCTGCTTTCCCCTCTCCAGGGCATCGAGAAGCAGGGGGCGGGTGTCAATCTCTCCCTCCATGCCAACATAGCAGAACAGCACCTGGCTCCCTATGTACTCCGGCAGGGAAACCGCCTGCCGGAAAATGGCCTCATCCGCCTGACGGCAGTATTCCCCGTCAAGGCCGGCTGCCCTCTCCTTAAGCTGCCCTCGCAGCCGCTTCTTTTCTTCCTTTGCGTCCATCATCCACCCTCATCGCCTAGTACACCGCCGGCTCCCGCACCAAAACCGTGGGGTATCCCTGGCCGCGCACCTGCCGCTCCATGCGGATTCCATTTTCCATATCGAGGAATGCGCCCACCCGAACCTTGTAGAGCCCGCCGCTGTACACAAGAAACGCGGGGAAGCCCTGGTTCTGGAGCTCCTTTAAAAGCCGTTCCGCCGGCATCCGGGTACGGAAGGCCCCCACCTGAACCTGATAGTATTCCGGTCCGCCCGCCTCCATCTGACGGATGGTGGTCAGGATCCCCTCCGCCACTGCCTGGGCAATG
>CALWMT010000030.1 GCA_944382045.1 uncultured Enterocloster sp.
AGCGATAAATCTTGCATCATTCATATTTATCTGTTATACTTCTTTTATCTTCAAAAATCCAGCGGGCGGGCTGTCTGGCCTGCCCGTATCTGAGATGTTAGTTTCTTTATTGTCTTTGAAAGCAACGCGCTGTCTTTCAAAATCCCTATTTTTTACATGAGAGAGCGCTCCTATCGGCTTTTTTGTCTTTTCAGAATCCGCAGCGGGGCGCCCGGGAGGAGAATGCCTATGAATGATGAAAAGAAGTGCTTCAGAGAACGTGTTTTTGGCCCCTCTGTGCCTCGGGAGGAGGTGATGCGCCGGATTTACGAATCCCCTTCGGTCTATCCCGCCTTCGAGAGGCTTTCTGAGTCCTTGAGGGAGGAGTTCGTCTCCTTCTGCATGGGGGTAAGGGGCCTGAATATCACCTACGACCCTGTATTTAAAAGGATATTTGACCCGGAGGCCCATGCCTCACGGCTGGAGGATTTTCTGAGCTGCTGCCTGGGACAGGAGGTAAGGATTCTCTCCGCCCTTCCCACAGAGTCCACCCGGCTCACGGAAGAGGGCTCCCTTTTGGTTATGGACCTTCTGGTGCGCCTGGCCTCCGGAGCTTTAGTGAACATAGAGATACAGCGAATCGGTTATCTTTTTCCGGGCCAGCGCTGCGCCTGCTACTCCAGCGACCTGGTGATGCGCCAGTACACCCGGGTGCGGGAGGAATGCCGCAGGCAGAAGAAGGCATTTTCCTACAAGGATATTAAAAAGGTGTATACCATTGTTCTGATACAGGACAGCACGAAGGAATTCCACCTGCTGCCAGAAGCGTATGTGCACCGTGGAAAAAACCTCTTTGATACAGGCCTGAAGCTGGACATGCTCCAGGAGTACATTCTAATCCCTCTTGACATCTTCTGGGAAACCGTTCAAAATAAAGATAGGATAGACCGCCTGGACGGGTGGCTGACCTTTATCGGGACAGACAAGCCGGAGGATATCCTGTGGCTGATAGAGAGGTATCCGGAGTTCGAGGAAATTTACCGGGAGGTCTTTTGCTTCCGGTATCAGATGGAGGAGCTGATGCATATGTATTCGGAGGCACTGAGCGTACTGGACGCCAATACGGTGAAGTACATGGTGGAAAAGCAGCAGGAGGAGATTGCACAGCAGAAGAATGAAATTAACCAGCTCAAAAGAGAGCGCGAACAGCAGGCCGCGGAAATTGCCCGCTTGGAGGCACTGCTGGCAGCAAAAAAATAGTGCGGCCCGCAGGCTTCGCAAAGATATGAGAAAAAGTGCTTGACAACTTCAAAAAGTCCATGTATAATGATATCCGCAGTCAGCGAGATGGACAGCGCGGATGGCTGCGGATAAGACAGATTGGGCTATCGCCAAAGGGTAAGGCAACGGACTCTGACTCCGTCATTTTCAAGGTTCGAATCCTTGTAGCCCAGCTTTCAAAAGCTCGTGATATCTTGTAGATGCAGGATATTCCGAGCTGTTTTTTTGTCTTGGAAAGCCGGTATTGTCGAACAGGCTGTTCCTGTGCTATGATGAGAGAAGAAAAGGAGATGGGAGCATGTACAGCTTTGACAGCCGGGTGCGCTACAGCGAGACCGGGGAGAACGGGCGGCTGAGCATCCGAGGAATGATTGATTATATGCAGGACTGCAGTACCTTCCAGTCCGAGGACGCAGGTGTGGGGGTTAGGTATTTCGAGGAGAGCCATAAGGCCTGGATGCTGTCCTCCTGGCGCATCCGCATCCTGGAGCTTCCCAGGCTTGGAGACAGGATCCGCGTGGGCACCTGGCCCACAGCCTTTAAAGGACTTCACGGCTATCGGGATTTTCTCATCAGCAGCCAGGAGGGAAGGCCGCTGGTGCAGGCACATTCTGTATGGTTTCTGTATGACACGCAGAAAAATGTTCCCCTTCGGGTGGGAGACATCGACCGGGAGCCCTACGGCGCGGCGGAGCCGCCCTTGGATATGGGACCGGAGCCGGGGCGGATTAAGCTTCCGGAGCCGGAGCAGCTTACTGCGGGAAAGCCGGTGCGCATACAGACCCATCACCTGGACACGAACCATCATGTGAACAATGCCTGGTATGTGGAGCTGGCCCGAGGGGCAGTTCCGGAGCTGGCGGAGATCCGGGAGATCCGGGCAGAATACAAAAGGGCGGCTCTTCTGGGCGATGTGCTGATTCCGCGGACCTTCCGAGACCCCCAGGGAGAGTGGATTGTGGCGCTTACGGGGGAGAATGGAGAAATCAGCGCAGCGGCCGCCTTCGCGTGACAACAAAAGAATAATGCAAGGGAGAGTAAAAAATGATTGAATTGGGAAAAATACAGGAGCTGGAGATCGTAAGGACCAAGGAATTTGGTGTGTACCTGGCAGAGAAGCAGGGGGATGAGCAGGCGGTCCTTCTGCCGATCCGGCAGGTGCCGGAGGGGGCCAAGATAGGAGATCGGCTCTCGGTGTTTATTTATCGGGATTCCTCGGACCGAATGATTGCCACCACAGCCCAGCCCAGGCTTCAGGCCGGGGAGACGGAGGTCCTGGAGGTGAAGGATGTGTCGAGGATCGGCGCATTTCTGGATATGGGGCTGGAGAAGGATCTCCTTCTGCCCTACAGGGAGCAGACCCATCCGGTGCGCAAGGGGGAGAAATGCCTGGTTACCCTCTATATTGATAAGAGCGGCCGTCTGGCAGCCACTATGCGGGTATATTCCCATATGCGCAGCGATTCCCCCTATGCGGAGGGAGACTGGGTGGAGGGAACCGCCTATGAGATCAAGGAGGGCCTGGGCGCCTTTGTGGCGGTGGACAACCGGTATTATGGCCTCATCCCCTACGGAGAGCTGTTTGGAAGGGTGCGGGAGGGAGACCACATAAGGGCCCGGGTGGCCAAGGTGCGCCCGGACGGAAAGCTGGACCTGTGCCTCAGAGAGAAGGCCTACCGGCAGATGGAGCCGGACAGCGAGCAGATCCTTAAGGTAATCGATGAATTTGACGGGGTGCTCCCCTTTACGGATAAGGCGGATCCCCAGGTGATCCTGCGGGAATTCCACATGAGCAAGAATGCGTTTAAGCGGGCAGTGGGCCGCCTCCTGCGGGACGGCAGGATCCGCATTACGGAGAAAACCATTGAGCGGGTGTACCCGGCCAAGCAGTCAGACAGGAAGGGTGACGGAAGTTTTGCTGAGAAAGAGAAGCACGGCATTTGAGTACGGGATCATTTCCCTGGGAACCATCATCATGGCCTTTGCCATCAAAAATATTTACGATCCGGTGAACATGGTAACCGGAGGCGTGTCCGGCCTTGCCATTATCGTCAAGGAGCTGTGGGGTGTGCCCCTGTGGCTTTCCAATACCGTTCTGAATGTGCCTCTTTTCGCGGCAGCCTATTTCATCATGGGATGGAAATTCATCAAGAGGACGCTGTTTGCCACAGTCCTTCTCTCCGCGGCCCTGTATGTGCTGCCTGTGGTGAATCTGACGGACAGCGATATGCTTTTGTCCGCTCTCTTCGGAGGAATTTTGAGCGGCCTGGGCACGGGGCTGGTGTTTCTCGGCGGCTGTACCACCGGCGGCACGGACATGCTGGCTGCCCTGATCCAGAAGGCCATGCCCTACTATACCATAGCGCAGGTGATGCAGGTGCTGGATGGCCTCATCGTGGCGGCCGGCGCCCTGCTCTTTGGGATTCCCGCCGCTCTCTATGCCATGATCGCCATTTTCTGCCTTGGAAAGGTCACGGACGGCCTCATCGAGGGACTCAAATTTTCCAAGCAGGCCTATATCATATCCGACCACTATCAGGAGATCGCGCAGGCGGTCATGGAGCGCATGGGCCGGGGCGTCACCAGCCTGGAGGCAGTGGGCATGTACTCAGGAAAAGGGAAAAAGGTGCTTTTCTGCGTGGTTTCCAAAAAGGAGCTGGTGCAGCTTCGCCAAATCGCGGCGGAGTTTGATCCCAGGGCATTTATGATTGTCAACGATGCAAGGGAGGTTTTCGGCGAGGGATTTATTGAATAGTGACGAATTAATCGGGCATTTTGTTCAGCGCTGGGAAATCTGCCGCAGATTAGACAAAAAGAAAAGAAAATCGTCTGGAAAAGTTTGTAACATCCAGCAATTTTTTTTACTGGTATACAAATTAGCTAAATACAAAATTTGGATTTTGTGGAATAACCATATGGAAAGAAACGCGGGTTTCATGTATGATAGGTACAGTTACAAAAGTGCTATGAAAGTGTTTTTAGGAGGAAAACGGAATGGCTAGTTTATCTTTGAGAAATGTAACCAAGAAGTATCCCAATGGCTTTGTGGCTGTTAAGGATTTCAACCTGGAGATTGAGGACAAGGAATTCATCATCTTCGTAGGTCCGTCTGGATGCGGTAAGTCCACTACCCTTCGTATGATCGCAGGTCTGGAGGATATTTCTTCCGGCGAGCTGTACATCGATGGCAAGCTGATGAACGATGTGGAGCCCAAGGACAGGGATATCGCCATGGTATTCCAGAACTACGCTCTGTATCCTCATATGTCCGTATATGACAATATGGCATTCGGTCTGAAGCTTCGCAAGACTCCGAAGGATGAGATCGACAAGAAGGTACATGACGCTGCCAAGATCCTGGATCTGGAGCATCTGCTGGATCGTAAGCCCAAGGCTCTTTCCGGCGGCCAGAGACAGCGTGTTGCTATGGGACGTGCTATCGTGCGTAATCCCAAGGTATTCCTGATGGACGAGCCGCTGTCCAACCTGGATGCTAAGCTGAGAGGCCAGATGCGTGTTGAGATCTCCAAGCTTCATCAGAGACTGGAGACCACCATCATCTACGTTACCCATGACCAGACCGAGGCTATGACCCTTGGTACCAGAATCGTTGTTATGAAGGACGGCGTGGTACAGCAGGTAGGCAGCCCCCAGGGTCTGTATGATAACCCCTGCAACAAGTTCGTTGCTGGATTCATCGGCACACCGCAGATGAACATGATCGATGCCCAGGTTGGCAAGGCTGGCGACGATGTAACCCTGAGCTTTGGCGGACACACCCTGCATCTTCCCGCTGAGAAGTCCAAGAAGCTTGAGGCAGCTGGCTATGTAGGCAAGGTTGTTACCGTTGGTATCCGTCCCGAGGATCTGCATGATGAGGAGGCATTCCTTCAGGCAAATCCGAAGAGCATCTTCGACGCTACCATCCGTGTATACGAGATGCTGGGCTCCGAGGTTCTTCTGTACTTTGATATTGAGGACGCAAACTTCACCGCTAAGGTGAACCCGAGAACCACCGCTAGAACCGGCGACACCGTGAAGCTGGCTATGGATCTTGAAAAGATACATATCTTCGACAAGGATACGGAGAATGTTATCCTGAACTAAGAGAAGCGCATGACAGCGGCTGGGCCATAGGCCGGACGGGACGGCCCTTGGAGATGCCCGTCGTCCAGGCTGCTGCGAATACTATGGAAAAGAGAGCAAGAGAGTGCACAACTCTCTTGCTTTTTTTGACAATTTGCATTAAAATAAGAAAATAGGGATAGTAATGTAACAGCTCAGACAGCGGGAAAGAAGCATCGGATGTCCATCCGATGTGCAGGAAGGGGCAAAGCCTTGCTTACAAGCAAGCTTGCCGCCTGGTTTTGCCCCTTCCTGCCCGCCGTCTGAACTGTTACATAGTAATAACTCCGAATACGTCAAAAAGGAGAGCACAGAATGATTTCAAATCAGATACTTCAGACCACGCTGGATGGATTAAAGGCGATTACACGCATTGACTTAGGGATCTGTGATACAGAGGGCAAGGTGCTGGCCTCTACCTTTACAGATGCGGAGGAGTCAGAGAATTCGATCCTGGTATTTGTGGATTCCCCGGCGGACAGCCAGGTGATCCAGGGCTATCAGTTTTTTAAGGTGTTTGATGAGCATCAGCTGGAGTATATCCTCTTAGCCAAGGGGGCCAGTGATGATGTGTATATGGTGGGAAAGCTGGCAGCCTTCCAGATTCAGAACCTGCTAGTCGCTTACAAGGAGCGCTTTGACAAGGACAACTTTATCAAGAACCTGCTGCTGGACAACCTGCTCCTGGTGGATATTTATAACCGGGCCAAGAAGCTCCACATTGAGACGGATGCGAAGCGGGTTGTGTTTATCATTGAGACACAGAATGAGAAGGATTCCAATGTGCTTGAGACCGTGCGCAGCCTGTTCGCGGCCAAGACCAAGGATTTTATCACAGCGGTAGATGAGAAGAATATTATCCTGGTGAAGGAGGTTCGTCAGGGGGAGACCTACGGGGACCTGGACAAGACAGCCAACACCATTCTGGATATGATGAACACCGAGGCCATGACCAAGGTGCGGGTGGCCTACGGCACGGTGATCGGGGATATCAAGGAGGTTTCCCGCTCCTACAAGGAGGCCAAGATGGCTCTGGATGTGGGGAAGATCTTCTATGCCAATAAGAACGTGGTTGCCTACAACAATCTGGGAATCGGGCGCCTGATTTACCAGCTCCCCATTCCGCTCTGCAAGATGTTTATCCGCGAGGTGTTCGATGGCAAGTCACCGGATGAGTTTGACGAGGAGACGCTGGCTACCATCAACAAGTTCTTTGAGAACAGCCTGAATGTGTCTGAGACCTCCCGCCAGCTCTACATCCACAGGAATACACTGGTATACCGTCTGGACAAGCTGCAGAAGAGCACAGGCCTTGACCTGCGCATTTTTGAGGATGCCATCACCTTCAAGATCGCCCTGATGGTAGCTAAGTATATGAAGTATATGGAAAATATGGACTACTAGGAGCGGGCCGGATGATAGAATTCAGCCATGTGAGCAAGACCTATGGCGCCGGAAGCCGCGCGGTAAAGGATGTGAATCTGACCATCGGGGACGGGGAATTCGTCTTTGTGGTGGGCCGCAGCGGCTCCGGCAAGAGCACGCTGATCAAGATGCTTCTGAAGGAGGTTGAGCCTACCAGGGGACGTATCGTGGTGAATGATATGGACCTGGGGAGGATGCCCCGCAGGTTTGTCCCCAAGTACAGGAGAAGGCTGGGGGTCGTCTTTCAGGACTTCCGCCTTCTGAAGGATCTGACGGTATTTGAGAATGTGGCCTTTGCCCAGCGTGTGATCGGGGTGCCGGGCCGGGTGATCCGGGAGACCGTGCCGGAGATGCTGCGGCTGGTAGGGCTTTCCGCGAAGTACAAGGCATATCCCAGGCAGCTGTCTGGAGGAGAGCAGCAGCGGGTGGCCATTGCCAGGGCGCTGATCAACAATCCCGAGGTGCTGTTGGCGGACGAGCCCACGGGCAATCTGGACAGCTTTCACACCCATGAGATCATGAGCCTGCTGGAGGAGATCAACCAGCGGGGAACCACCGTGGTTGTGGTGACTCACAGCCAGGAGATGGTGGCCGAGATGAATAAGCGCGTGATCACCATGGACCGTGGTGTGGTCATCCGCGATGTGGGAGGAGAGGCTGGGGCTGTCTATGAGGATTAACACATTCTGGTATTGTTTTAAACAGGGAATTATCAATATATGCAGAAATATTTTATTTTCGCTGGCTTCCATAGCGACTATTTCTGCATGTATTTTTTTATTTTGTCTTTTTTTTGCCCTGGCGGCAAATATCAGCTATGGAACCCGGATGGCGGAGCGCACCGTGGGAATCTCGGTGTTTTTTGACGAGGCCTTGTCCCAGGAGGAGATTCAGGCTGTTGGCCAGGAGATCGGGACCTGGGGTGAGGTGCGGGAGATGCGCTTTGTCTCTGCCGAGGAGGCATGGGACACCTTTAAGGAGGTGTACTTTGAGGGGGAGGAGGAGCTGGCCGCAGGCTTCGAGGAGGACAATCCCCTTGCCGGCTCTGCCTCCTATGAGATATTTTTGAAGGATATCGGGGACCAGGAGGAGATTGCGCAGCGGCTGGAGGAGCTTGAGGGCGTGCGCAGGGTTCGGTATTCCAGCACCCTGGTGGACGGCTTCATGAGCGCAGGGCGGGTGATTGGCCTGGTCTCCGCGGGGATTATCGGGCTGCTCCTGGCGGTGGCTGTATTTCTGATCAGCAACACGATCTCTGTGGCCGCTGCCTTTAGAAGGCGGGAGAACGAGATTATGCGCTGGATTGGAGCCACGAATTTTATGATACGGGCTCCCTTTGTGGTGGAGGGCATGGTCCTGGGGCTTCTGGGAGCGGTGCTTCCCCTGGCCCTGATCTGTGTGCTTTATCAGAGAGGGGTGCTCTACCTGGAGGAGCGGTTTGGGATTCTGACGGGGATTTTTGAGCCCTTGGGGCTTTCCGCCCTGTTTCCCTATATGGCAGGGGCAGCGCTGGCTCTGGGAGTGGGAATTGGATTTTTGGTGAGCTTTTTTACCATACGGCGGCACTTGAAGGTATAGGGCAGGAGAGGATTGGCATATGATACCAAAGGGAAAACGGGGGGCATATCTGGCTGCGGGGCTTTTTTTGGGGCTTTGCGCTGTATTTTCCTCCTATGCGGCAAGTGCGGAGCTGGAGGACGCCAGAGAGCAGATGTCCGCTCTGGAGGAGGAGAAGGAGCGGGTGGAGGGCGCGCTCCAGGACCTGGAGAGCCTCAAATCGGACACGGCGGCCTATGTGCAGCAGCTGGACGGGGAGCTCGCCGCGGTTTCGGAGGAGCTTGTCCGCCTGGGAGGGGAGATCACGGCCAAGGAGGAGGAGATCGGCCTGGCCCAGGAGCGCCTTGCCCAGGCCAAGGCCCAGGAGGAGAGCCAGTACGCCTCCATGAAGCTCCGCATCCAGTATATGTATGAGAATGGTCAGACCAGCACGCTGGAAACTATCCTGGATGCGGGGAGCATCTCGGAGCTGTTAAATCGGGCGGAGTATGCCAGCCAGATTGCAGCCTATGACCGGAGGATGCTGACGGCTTACGGGGAGGCGAAGGAGGCGGTGCGCCTGGAGGAGGAGACGCTTGAGACAGAACGCCAGTCTCTTCTCGCTCTGGAGGAATCCACCCGGGCGAAGGAGAATTCGCTGAATGAGCTGATGACGGCCAAGACCGCCCAGCTGGACGCCTATGAGGCCCAGATTTCCCAGGCAGAGGGCGAGCTGGATCAGTACAATGCGGATATCGCGGCCCAGGAGCAGCTGATGCAGGAGATTGAGGCTGAGCTGCGGCGGCGGGAGGAGGAGGCCAGGAAGCAGGCTCAGGCCCAGGGACAGACGTATGAGACGGCGGATTTGGGGAATATTAGCTTTATATGGCCATGTCCCTCCAGCAGCAGGATTACCTCCTCCTTTGGGGATCGGGAGTCTCCCACGGAGGGCGCCTCCTCCAACCACAAGGGGGTTGATATCGGCGCCGGCACCGGCTCGGATATTTTGGCTGCGGCCGGGGGCCAGGTGGTGATCTCTACATACAGCTATTCCGCGGGAAATTATATTATGATTGACCACGGGGGAGGAGTGAGCACCGTGTATATGCACTGCTCGGAGCTTTTGGCACAGGCTGGGGATGAGGTGAGCCAGGGCCAGGTGATCGCCAGGGTGGGCTCCACAGGATATTCCACGGGACCGCATCTTCATTTTGGCATACGGTCAGGCGGGAGCTATGTGAACCCACTGAGCTATGTGAGCCCATAGAACAGAGATAGGAGACAGACGAGATTGGACGAGAATCGATGGAATGAGGATAGAGCAGAGGAAAAGAAGCAGAGGGCGGGGAAAAACCGCTTCTGGTCAGGAGTCCTGGCGGGCGCCCTTGTAACCGCGCTGGCGGGACGGGTGGGTGTGGGCATGTCTGCGGGGATTTATCTCTTCGGCAGAGGCGTGATGAACCGCCAGCCGGAGAGCAGCGGGCAGGAGTCCCAGGTGCAGGAGGGCGGGGAAAACGCCATCGACTATGACAAGCTGACATCCAAGATGCGCATGATCGAGGGGATTGTGGACCGGTACTTCCTCTATGACAAGGATGCGGAGACCGTGGAGGACTATACGTATCTGGGCATGATGGCCGGCCTTGGGGATATTTATTCCACCTACTACAGCGAGCGGGAATTCCAGTCTATCATGGACTCCACCAGCGGGGAGTATTATGGCATCGGTGCGATGATCAGCCAGAACCGCAGCACAGGGCTGTGCACGGTGGTCCGCGTGTACGAGGGCACACCGGCCATGGAGGCCGGAATGCTTCCCGGGGATGTGATCTATCAGGTGGAGGATGAGCTGGTGGCCGGCCAGAGCCTGGATGTGCTGGTGAATAATTATATTAAAGGCGAGGAGGGCACCCCTGTGCATATCACGGTGTACCGTGCAGAAGGGGATGCGTCTGCCGATCTGACTCCCCCCCGCCGACGGATCGAGGTCCCTACTGCGGAGCACCGCATGATGGAGGACGGCGTGGGATATGTGCTGGTCAGCGAGTTTGACGGGGTGACTGCGGAGCAGTTCGCGGAGGCAGTGGATGACCTGGAGAGCCAGGGGATGGAGGGCCTCATTATTGACCTGCGCAGCAATCCCGGAGGGGTTCTGGACAGCGCAGTGCGCATGGCGGACTATATTCTGCCGGATGATCTGGATACGTACGAGAAGGGGGAGGGAAAGACCCTGATCGTGTATACAGCGGATAAAAATGGCCAGGGAGATGTGTATGCTGCCTCGGACGGCCATGCGCTGGACCTGCCCATTGTGGTTCTGGTGAATGGGGAGTCGGCCAGCGCCTCGGAGGTGTTTACCGGAGCCCTGAAGGATTATGATGCGGCGAAGGTGGTGGGAGCTGCCACCTATGGAAAGGGAATTGTCCAGAATGTGATTCCTCTGGGGGATGGCTCTGCCATCAAGATTACCACAGCCCACTATTATACGCCCAGCGGGTTTGACCTGCATGGCAAGGGGATTGAGCCGGATGTGGCTGAGGAGCTGAACGCGGAGCTCAAGACCCAGGCGGTGGTGGATCCGGAGGAGGACAATCAGCTGAGCCGGGCGGTTCAGGTGCTGAAGGCGATGTTTTAAGGAGGGAGCAGCGTGCAGGAGGCAGGGCGCGGAAGGAGGAGCATGAGCAGCCAGGAGATGAGCGGCCAGGAGATGGGCAGCCAGGAGATGGGCGGCCAGATGCCGTACTGGATGGAGAGACAGTCCGGGGAAGAGCGGCTCAAGGGAAATATCCGCGATTTTTTGATCTGTGTGGCGGTCCTGGCGGGGATCACAGCTTTGGGCTGGATGTTTTATCTCCTGGGCTTTTCCGATGCCACGATTATCACGCTGTACCTTCTGGGCATAATGATTATTTCTGTGGGAACGGTGTACCGGGCCTGGTGTCTGGCGGCCTCAGTGGCGGCCGTGGTGGTGTTCAATTTTTTCTTTACAGAGCCTCGGTTTACTCTGCTGGCCTACGATAAGGAGTATCCGGTCACCTTCCTGATCATGCTGGCTGCGGCGGTGATCACGGGCACGCTGGCGGGAAGGCTCAAGGATCATGCGAGGAGATCCGCGCGGACGGCTTTCCGGACCCGCATTCTGTTTGAGACCAGCCAGCTCCTCATGAAGGCTGGGAGCCGCCGGGCGATTGTGGATGCGGCAGCCGGCCAGGCAGTGAAGATGTTAAATAGGGATGTGGCTGTATTTCTGGTCCAGGACGGCAGCATGGGAAGGGCCCGGGTATTTGCCGCAGAGGGAAATGCCCCGGGGAAGCGCTGGAAGCCGGACTGGAAGACCGCGGAGCGGACCTATCTGTGGGGGCGGTCCGGAGATTTTTTCCAGGATCTGGGATCAGGCACAAAGGATATGTACATAGCGATACGCAATCAGTCGGCTGTGTACGGGGTGATGGCGGTTCGGACCCAGGAGAGGGCTCTGGATGAGTTTGAGGCCAGCATTCTTCTGTCCCTTCTGGGGGAGTGCGCCCTTGCGCTGGAGAATGAGAAGAATATTCGGGAGAAGAAGGAGGCGGCAGTTGCAGCGGAGAATGAACGGCTCCGCTCCAACCTTCTCCGCTCCATTTCCCATGATCTCAGAACGCCGCTCACCTCGATTTCCGGCAATGCCAGCAACCTTCTTTCCAACAGCGGGGAGTTTGATGAGGAGACGAAGAAGCGGCTGTATGCGGATATTTATGAGGATTCTGTATGGCTCATCAACCTGGTGGAGAATCTCTTGGCTGTAACGCGGATTGAGCAGGGCCGGGTGGAGCTCCATATGACCGCGGAGCTTGTGGAGGAGGTAGTGGAGGAGGCCTTGAGCCATGTGAGCCGGATGGACGAGGAGCACACCCTGTCAACGGAATACAGGGAGGACTTTCTGATGGCCAGGATGGATGCGCGGCTGATTGTCCAGGTACTTGTCAATCTGATTGACAATGCGGTAAAATATACGCCAAAGGGCTCCCATATCCGGATCTGCTGCGGCCGCCAGGGCGATATGGTGCGGATCCAGGTGGCGGACGACGGCCCGGGGATCCCGGACAATCAGAAGGAGCATGTGTTTGAGATGTTTTATACCTGCGGCGCCCAGGGCGGGGACAGCCGCAGAAGCACGGGCCTGGGCCTGTACCTGTGCCGTGCCATTGTGCATGCCCATGGGGGGAGGCTGACGCTCACGGACAATGAACCCCACGGTGCTGTCTTTACATTTACCCTGCCGAGAGAGGAGGTTGTGCTGCATGAATAGAATGACGATTCTGGTGGTGGAGGATGACCGGGCGGTGCGCAACCTGATTACCACAACCCTGAAGGCCAATGAATACCATTTTTTGACGGCAAAGGATGGGGAGACGGGCGCCATGGAGGCGGCCTCCCACAATCCGGATGTGGTCCTTCTGGATCTGGGCCTTCCGGATATGGATGGGGTGGAGGTGATAAAGAGGATCCGCTCCTGGTCCAATATGCCTATTATTGTGATCAGCGCCAGAAGCGAGGATGGAGACAAGATCAGTGCCCTGGACGCAGGGGCGGATGATTACCTGACGAAGCCATTTTCTGTGGCGGAGCTTCTGGCCCGGCTGCGGGTGGTGCAGCGGCGGCTTTCCATCATGCAGAGGGATCCGGATTCGGAGTCCCCGATCTTTGCGAACGGGGATCTGCGGGTTGACTATGAGGCGGGCTGCGCGTATCTGGGGGAGGAGGAGCTGCATTTGACTCCCATTGAGTACAAGCTTCTCTGCCTGCTGTCGCGGAATGTGGGAAAGGTCCTGACCCATCGGTATATCACCCGCCAGGTGTGGGGGAGCAGCTGGGACAATGATATCGCTTCCCTGCGCGTGTTTATGGCATCCCTCAGGAAGAAGCTGGAGGGGCGGCCGGGATCGCCGCAGTACATACAGACCCATGTAGGGGTGGGGTATCGGATGATGCGCGTGGAGTGAGGTGATGGGATGCCAAGAGCAGCTTATTCTGAGAAGGATAGGGAGCGCATTCGGGAGGCTCTTGTCGATGCAGGGCTGGAGCTGATGAGCAGACAGGGTGTTCAGCACACAACGGTGGAGCAGATTTACAAAAGGGTTGGCATCTCGCGGACCTTCTTTTACTCCTTTTTTCCGACAAAGGAGGATCTGATTGTGGAGGCCCTGTACCTGCAGCAGCCGAGGATTATTGCGTATGCGAGGCGGCTGATGGCTGACCCGTCGCTTGGCTGGCGGGAGGCAGCTCGGCAGTTCCTTTACTCCTGCTGCTATGGGGAGCAGCATGGGATTGCCATCCTCACGATTGAAGAGCAGCAGCTTATTTTCAGGCGTCTGTCAAGGGAGGCCTATGAGGTGTTCCGCGGGAAGCAGAGGCGCCTGTTTGGGCAGATTTTGGAGAGCTTTGGAATCAAGGCGGATGCGGATGACATCAGCCTGTTTACGAATATCAGCCTGACAGTGATGATTGTGCGCAGGGCCATTCCGGATGCTCTGCCGCTGTTCGTCCCCGAGGCCGCTGACGCGGCCATTGATTTTCAGATCAGCGCGATTGTGGATGCGCTGGAAAGGATGCGGGCGCAGAAGCCCATCCAATAGCCTGCATCAGGAGGCAGGACATCGAAGCTGCGGCCATGGCCGCAGGCATCTGATCGATCTGGTGCGGGCAGATTTTTTACGGAAAATAAAGACAAAATTTTAAATTTGTCTTTATAATATAAAAAATGGAGGAAAAAGATATGGGATTTTTCAGCAAGTTGTTTAAGGGACCGGAGGTTGACCGGGCAAAGAGCGATGCAAATGCTAAGAGGATGCGGGAGCTCTTTAATCAGATGGTTGTGGACGGGGACAGTTACCGGCTGATTTTTGGCTACACCGAGGATGTGAGCCGCTTTAACTACGGCTTTGTCCACGGCAGCAAGACAAAAATCGGAAATCTGATTGTGGGATGGAATGAGGCCAGCCAGACCATTGTGGTGGTGCCAACGGTTCCCGACCTTTCCGGCTGCGGGGATCCGACGTATTACCGCCGGTCGGAAATTTTGAAGGCGTACCGGAATAAGTACCCCACGGAGGCCTTTATCATCTACCCGGACAAGAAGGGATACATCGGCATCAACGCCTACGACTGGCTGGACGATGAGAAGCTTTACGTCTATGTGTCCCAGGAGGAGGAGCTGGCTGCCTTTACGGAATTTTTTATGAAGAAATTTGCAACGAAATGATGAACTAAATATTTTCATCCACCTCTTGAACCTTTCGTCCAAAATGGGGTACAATATGGACGAAAGGACAGTGAGGAAAATCATGGACCATTTCGAATTAGTATCTGAATACGCGCCCCCACCGGCGACCAGCCCCAGGCCATCGCCGAGCTGGTCAAGGGCTTTAAGAAAGGGAATCAATAGGTACATAGTATGGTGGTTGAAATACGGAAAAATTCTGACTTGCCAGGTGGGATACAAATAGTATAGTGCGTAAATAAATCCCCGTCAGTCAATGATGGGGATTTTTCATAAGGAGAAAAA